>JAHYJD010000013.1 GCA_019429365.1 Bacteroidales bacterium
CATAACGCGTGTCACATGGCTGGCACCCGCCGTATGCGACAGGGCACAAATGTCGTAGCCCGCATATGGATTGCCTTCGAAGGAAGTGGTAGTGTTGAAGCCGTACGGCGTCAGTCCGCTGGTTTGTCCGCCGGTCATTCCGTACAGGAAGTTGTTGTGCACCACCACGGTCATGTTCAGGTTCAGGCGGGCAGCCTCCATTATGTGCTGAAGACCAATGGTTGAGCCCCCATCGCCAATAAAAACAATCACTTTTTTCCCGGGTTCTTCCACGCCAAAGGTGATGCCGGCACCCAGGGCGGCCGAACGTCCGTGCAAGCCGTGAACGGTGTGGGTGTTGAGGCACTTGTCGATGATGCCATGGCAGCCAATGTCGGTTACGATGATTACATCGAGCGGCTTAAACCCAAGCTTTTCAAGGGCACGGGTCGTGTTTTTTGCAATCAGGTCGTGTCCGCAGCCCTTGCAAAATGGCAGGGCATCGGTTTTCAGAAATGGTATGTTCATTTTGTAACCTCCTCATAAATTTCAGCGGGGCTGATCATTTTCCCCAGACTGCCGCAAAAGGCAATGCTTGCGGGTATGTTTTGCCCGAACAACAGGCTGCCAAACTGGTGGTTGATGTTTTCCTCTGCTATCACCACGCGCTCGTGTTTTAAAATTAGCTCCCGGTAAAAATCGGGAGTGGGAATCAGGGTTTTTGGAATGAGGAGCGAAACTTTCTCCCCTTGTTCGCGAAGCATTTCAACTGCATCGATGGCTGCCGATGAAGTGATCCCATAGGCCACTATCAGTTTTTTTGCATCATTTTGCTCATCGAAATTGTAATAATAGTGCGCTTTCATGCGCTGTTTCACTTTTTCTTCGAGGCGGCGGGTATTGGCCATCGACTCCTCATTGGAGTGCTGCAAAATACCGGTTTCATCGTGGGTAGAGGCATTGAGTCTGACCTGATGATGGTTTTGCGTAACCGGAAGGAAATCGGGCACGAAATCGGTCGGTTTATATGATTTGTATTCGCAGTCGAGGTCGTATTGCTTTCTTTCGGTCTTTTTAATTTCTTTCAGCAGACTAAGATCGAAACTTTTGTGAGTCATTACCTCCTCTTTTGAAGTGAGCAGCACCACTGGCGTTCTGAGGCTTACTGCCAATTCTGCTGCTTTCGCCGAAAGCTGCCAGCAGTCGTTGAAATCGGCCGTGGCCAGCACGGGTATGGGGTGCCCGCCGGAAATCATGCCCTTGAGCAGGAGCAGGTCGCCCTGAGCGCCGCAAGTGGCTGTGCCGGTGGCAGGCCCCAGGCGCTGCACCAGAATGATTACCATGGGAAGTTCCATCATGTAGGCCATGTTAATGGATTCGAGCATCAGCGCAAAACCCGGAAATGAGGTAGCCGTTACCGGTAATTTTCCTGTGGCAGCCAAACCGCTCATCCATTGCAGGGTGGTAATTTCGTCGGGTGCAGGCAGCATCAGTTCCATGCGCTGGCTCCCATACTGATAGAGGAGGTTGGCAGGGGTGATGGGGTAACCGATAAAGGCATCGGCCCCAGCTCTTGCCAGGGCTTCGATCATCAGGCGTGAGCCATCGATGAGCACCCGGTTCCCTTTACTTTTTTCTTGCATAAACTACTCCTTTATTGATTAGGTTGTCGATTTCAGTTGTGGAAAGCTGCAGCCATTGCTCCAGTATCTCGTAGGTGTGCTCGCCATAGTGGGGTGGTTTACTCAACTTTTCTATGGTCATAGGATCGCTGGTGTTAAAAGCAATAGCACGCACCCCGCTGATCATCCTGCCGGTTTCGTATTGCCCGTGAAGCAACATTTCTTCCGATTCCGGAACTTCAAATACCTCTTTCATATTGAAAACCCCTCCTGCAGGGATTCGCTTTTCTTCCAGTATTTGCAAAATCTCTTCGCGTTGGTATTTGCCTACCAGTTCCTGGATAAGGCTATTGAGCTCGGTCTTGTTGATAACCCGGTCCTGGTTGCGGGCAAAGCGCGCATCTTCGGCAAGGTCTGGGCGGCCAAGGGCTTTGATCAGTTCGCGGTACTGCTTGTCGGTTCCTGCGGCGATTACAATCCCTTTACCATCGGCAGTGTTGTAAATGGTGCCATAAGGAACAATATTGGGATGATCTGATCCCATACGTTGCGGTATAGATTGCCCCACCAGCCAGTTTGTGGCCTGATTGGCCAGTGATGAGAGCCCTGCTTTAAACAGGGAGGCCTCAATGTATTGTCCCTTTCCTGTTCGCTCCCGGTAGAGCAGGGCCAACAGAATGGCTTCCTTCAGGTGGTGGGCAGCCAGGATGTCCATAAGTGCAACGGGCATTTTGGTAGGAGGACCGTCGGGTTCGCCGTTCATGAAAGTGAATCCACTCTCAGCCTGGATTATGGCATCGAAGCCTGCACGGCGATTTTTCAGGCCATATCCCGTAAGGTGGGAATAAATGATTTCTTCGTTAAATCTTTTTAGGGTGGGATAGTCCACCTTGAGCTTTTCGGCATCGCCGGGCTTGT
The DNA here is from genome assembly GCA_019429365.1 of Bacteroidales bacterium. Lineage (GTDB taxonomy): Bacteria > Bacteroidota > Bacteroidia > Bacteroidales > UBA7960 > UBA7960. The sequence continues at coordinate 2,520 of JAHYJD010000013.1, forward strand.
AGCTTACCAACACTATGTCGCACTGAGCTGTCAGCCTGTAAATAAGGTCAAGTCCTTCGGTCTGGCAAAGGTCAACGGCAAAAGACGATTTCCCCCAATTTACGCTGGAGAAGTAGCCGGAGATATCGCTGTCGGCAGGCTCTTTGGGCAGTTTCCAGTTGCGGGTCACATCGCCGTGGGTGGTTACATTCTCTACCTTAATTACGGTGGCACCCAGCTCGGCAAAGAACATGCCCACACTCGGACCGGCCAGCACGCTGGCAAGTTCAAGCACTTTTAATCCCGACAAGGGCGTTTTTTCATTCATAATTTAACTCTCTCTGCTTGTTTCTTTTTCAATGGTTGGCAGCATTTTGGGTTTTCTTTTCCCGACAATATTGCCGATAATAATGAACAGAATGGCAGCACCCACAGCCACGTAAGTGTCTTCAATGCTGATCACACCCATAACGCGCAGCACAATGTTTAAAAGTACGGCAATGGTGCCTCCGATAAAGGCCAGGCGAACCCCTTCAATGGTGATCCACCCACGCCCGTATATACCCAGAATAATGACAATGGCTCCAATGGCCCGAATGCCGTATGAGATATAGGCGGTGTTGAGGATGGCGCCGGAGGCGTAATACGCCAGCGGAATAGTAAGCACGTTAACTACAATTACTAGTTTTCGGGCTGTAGAGATCAGTTTTTTGTCCACAGCCGTTTTGTTGATCAAGCCGTGGTAAATGTCTTTGGTGGCAATGGTTACCACAGCAAAGTTTACGGGTCCCACAGTAGAAAGTATTGCCGCCAGTATTCCCGCCAGCGCAATACCACCAAGTACAGGGTGAATAAATTCTGGGGTTACCATAAGGGTTGGAAGCACCATCTTCGGATTAATCACCTGCAAGGCAGTATCCCACAAGGGGCTTTCGGGTCCGGTCAAGCTGAAGAAGTTGCCCGTTTTAGCCACCAGGCCAAGCAGGGCTACCAGTATGCCAAATGGGGCAATGATAAACGCCGAGAGGATGGCAGATTTTTTTGCAATGGAGGCGCTTCGGGCGGCAAAAATGGGCTGAATGCTTGCCTGCCCTGCCATGCCGCCAAGTACTCCGCCCAGAATCAGACTCCATGCGTAGCTGAGGCCTCCGCTAAACGGATTGTAAAGGTTGGTGGGAGAGCCCTGGGCTATCATGGCTTCCTTCAGCGCAACAAGTCCACCCACATCATTTATTCCAATTATGGCGGCAATACCAATGCCGAAGAACATTACGATGACATGAATGATGCCGGTAATAGCAAGGGCATGCATACCACCCACGTAAGTGTAGGCAGTGATTACTACCGAGCTGATAATAACCGACTGCAGCCAGGGCGTGCCGAACATGGCCGAGATCACGCTGGCAGCCGTTTGCAACTGCACAAAGGCAAGAATCACATAGGCAAAAAGAAAAGCAATGGCTGAAATGGCACGGGCCCGCTTGCCAAACAGGTTTTCGAGCATTTCGCTAACCGTATGCACATTGTTCTCGCGATAGTGGCGTGCCACAGTGAAGCCGATAATGATCATGCCAACGGCAGTGGAAATGTTATAAAGAATGGGTTGCATTGTACCCGTGGTAAATGCTTTTTCGCTCACCCCAATGGTGCTCATGCCTCCAAGCCATTCCGATGCAACCACCACGGCGCATGCCACAATCCCGAGGTTACGGCCAGCCACCAGGTAATCGGCAGCAGAGCGGCTGGCAACTTTTTTTGTAAAAAGGGAAATCAGGGTTATAAAGCCAAAATAGGCGACAACAATCAGCAGATAAATATTCATTTGATGGTGATGTTTTTTTGTTTTTTAGTGGGTGAGTTCAGCTGGTTAACGGGGCTGATTTATCCGCTGTTTAGAAACATAATCCGTGTTTTAAGTGAACTGTTTTCCCTGCAGAAAAAGCGTTTTAGGTCGCCTGTTGTGGCGGCAAAAATAAAGAATTAAATCAACAAGCAAAAGTTTTAAGTCAGGCATTTTGCCATAAAAAAATTTCTCCCTGAAAGAAGTTTCTAAAAAAGTTTTTCTGCAGGTTTGCCCGATTTTTACAAGGCTTCAAGCACCTTTTCCATTTTAATGCCCCTCGAGCCTTTTACAAGAAAATGATAACCTTCCAAATTCTTGGCTTTTAACCATTCGGTTGCTTGGAAAGAATGCTCAAACACCAGGCAGTTTTCCCCGGGCTGGGCCACGGCCATAAATTCCGGACCAACAAGAATGCTTAGGTCAAAGTGGTTTTCGGTAATCAATTTTATGATTTGCCGGTGCTCTTCGAGGCTGGTTTCGCCCAGTTCCAGCATGTCGCCCAGGATTAGGGCGCGAGGGCTCTGTCCAAAGCCTGCAAAGTTGCCGATGGCCGCTGCCATGCTTGTGGGATTGGCATTGTAGGCATCCAGGAGAATTACATTGCGACCGTTATCTATCAGTTGAGAGCGGCTGTTGGAAGGCTGATAGGCTTCGATGGCTTCTACGGCATTATCCGGGCTGACACCAAAATACAAGCCTATGGTCAGGGCTGCCATGACATTTTCAAAATTAAAAGCCCCTACCAGCCTGGTTTGAATTGAGCCTTTGGTTCCTGCCAGGGCCTTCCCCAGGGGCTTGTTTACCATGAAATCTATTTCCATGAAAGGCTTTTCTCTGGTTATGGCTCCTGCACAGTGGTTTTGGCTGCCTTTTCCGTAGGTGATCAACTCAGCTCCCTGGGCTTTTTCGGTCAGCAGGCTGTTTTCACCATTCACAAAAATTTGTCCACCGGCTTTCTTTACATGATCGTAAAGTTCAGTTTTGGTTTTTATGATATTTTCCACACTTCCAAACCCTTCGAGGTGGGCTTTGCCAATATTTGTAATCAGGCCGTAGCCGGGGTTTGCAAGCAGGGAAAGCTCCCCGATTTCGCCCATGTGGTTGGCTCCCATTTCAATGATGGCGATTTCATGTGCAGCAGTAAGGTCAAGCAGTGTTAAAGGAACGCCAATATGGTTGTTGAGGTTTCCTTTTGTGGCCAGGGTTCGGAAGGTACTGGCCAGCACCGCATGAGTAAGTTCCTTGGTGGTGGTTTTTCCGTTGGTGCCGGTAATGCCTATTAAGGGCAGGTTGAATTGCTGGCGATGGAAGTGACTGAGTTGCTGCAGGGTTCTCAGTACATTGTCAACCTGAATCAGCTTTTTATTGCCTAGGGCAATGGGTTCATCAACCACTGCCAAGGCACAGCCATTTTCGAGGGCTTGCAGGGCAAATTTGTTTCCATTGAAGTTTTCCCCTTTAAGGGCGAAAAAAATATCGCCAGGCTTGGTCTGCCTGCTGTCGGTGCAAATGGCATGTCCTTTTAAAACGAGTTGCCGCAGCTTTTCAATGTCATTCTTTTCCATGCAGGCTAAATTAAATAAAAAACCCCATCGGCCACAGCCAATGGGGTTGAATAATGCTTGAATCCTTTTTAGTAACCTACGGGGCTGCCCACCCTGATCATGGCACAGCGGAACCCAATGTCGTTGGTGGCTTCGTTCTGGTCGAGGAACCTGCGGTTGCCCGGAACGATCCAGTATACACGGTCTTTCCAGCTGCCACCCTTGTAAACGCGGGCTTCGTCGTTAATCAGACTGGAAACGCTGTATTCATACATAATTTTGTCGGGGTCTTCGGCACCTTCGTCGGAAAAGAAAAGGCTCGACATTAAGTCGCCGTCGCGGTAGCCAATATTGTCGGCATAGCGGTAGTTGCGACGGGTTACATTTTCTTCAATGGTAACATCGCGCCTAATCAGTCGGCCAAATTCATCCTTGGGTACGGGCTTTCCTTCTGCATCGAGTTCGAGCGTTTGGAACACATTGCCACGGTAGGGGCGGAAGTCAGAAACGTCTTCGTGCGAGAGCGGACGGTACACATCCAAAACCCATTCGCTCACGTTGCCAGCCATGTTGTAAAGGCCATAGTCGTTGGGCCAGTATGCATAAACAGGCACAGTAGCTTCACCGCCGTCGTTCAGGTTGCCGGCCACACCCATGTAGTCGCCACGGCCGCGCTGAATGTTAGCAAGGAAAATACCCATGGTCTTTCTTTCGCTGCTGCGCACATTGTGGCCGCTCCATGGATAGAGACGACGCTCAACGACTCTTTCGTAAATGGTGTTGCCGATCAGGCCAAGGGCTGCAAATTCCCATTCTGCTTCGGTGGGCAGGCGGTAGGAGGGCATCAGGATGCCGTCGGTCCAGCGTACCTGGCGTTCGCCGGTGCCCCTGGGGTCGAGGTCGCGCATTCCCGACCTGACCATACCTTCATATTGCCCGGCAAGGTAAGCTTCGGTGCTAAAGTTGTTTTCGTTGCGTTGTTCGGAATCCCAGTCGAGGATGCCTTCGCGAATGAGTATCATTTCATTCACCCTGTCGGTACGCCATGCGGCATATTCGGAGGCCTGAACCCAGCTAACCCCAACAACCGGATAGTCGTTGTAGGCGGGGTGGCGCAGATAATTCTGGACAAAAGGTTCATTATAGGCCAGCGGGTCACGCCAAACAAGGGTGTCGGGCAGGGCTTTGCGGTATACTTCCGGATAGGTTTCACCGAACACGCGACTGATCCAGTAGAGGTACTCCAGGTAGTCGAGGTTGCGGACTTCAGTCTCATCCATATAGAAGGAGGAGACGGTGACCCTGCGGGGGATGTTGTTCCAGTCGAACATTACATCCTGCTCGGTGCGGCCCATAACAAAAGTTCCGCCTTCAATAAAGACCAAACCCGGGCCTGTTTCCTGTTCCTGGGTAGTGGCTACCTCGAAGGCGCCCATTCCCGGATCATTGTAATTCCATCCTGTAGTGGGGGAAGCTTGTTTCTTACAGGAGAAAAGAAATGCAGTTGCTATAATAGCCACAGAAACTGCGATTAATCTTTTAGGATTCCTAGACATAGAGGTGTTTTTTGAATGTGTACAAAAATAACTAAAAACTCGGACAGTTTAGTATGCGATAGCGCAGGTTTTTGGTGCTGCATCTTAAATTCAGTAAAACACTTATTTCGTGCGCACCATGAAAAACCCCTGAATATCCTGACAATGAATGATCGTAGCTATAGGCTACCCGGTATTTCCCCGGGTTGACCCCTAACATAAAAATCAGGGTTTCTGGGAGGTTAAAATCTTGTCTCAGCCACAATCCGGCCACAAATGCTGACACTCCGGCATACAAACCATAGTTTATCCGGTGATGAAGGCCCTGATTTTGGTAAATTACGTTGGGTGAAATGAAGAAGCGTTCCTTCCCGAATGCCGTTGGTCCGCGCTGCCCCATGGGAATATGAAAGCCCAGGTGAGCCGTTATCTTAAGCGGAAGCGGATGGTTGTCGAAAAAGCTCTCCTCGGGTCGAGTTAAATGGTGAATGGCTGCTCCGCCATAGAAACGTTCATTATATAATAGTATTCCGGCCGAAAAATCGGCTGCATGTCGCCAGGTCTGGTCTGGTGGAGGCTCGCTGCCCGGGAGTATCTCACCGGTACCCGGGTCAAATTGATTGGCAAACTCCAGCTGGTTCCAGTTTAAGTCTTTGCGCAGGTATCCGGCCTGTGCCCCGAAGTTGAGGTGCAGGTCGCGGCTCACCTGCAGGTGCAGGCTGTAAATGGCGCTGATATGGTTGCGCATAATGATGCCACCCTGATGATCGCTGGTTACCAGCAGCCCAAGGCCACCACTGAGGGCATCGACAGGCTGATCGTAAGAAAAATTAAAGGTAGAAAAGGAGCCGAAGTCGGGCCATGGCTGATTGCGGTAATTGAGAACCAACCGGGTGCATTCGGTGGCTCCGGCAAAGGCCGGATTAAGGTAAAGCGGGGCAGAAAAGAATTGGGAAAAAATAGCATCCTGTCCTGAAGCAAAAGGCCCCCGGGCAAGAAGTAACACGGCAATTACCAGTTTTATTAAGGTTTTTTCCATTAACATGTGGCTTTCCCCACATTTTCTTTAACGTAAAAAAAACGGGTTTGTTACGGCCACCTGGAATTTCATCGACATATTAAATAAAAGATAATTTTTAGCCCTGATTTCATATGATTGACGGAGGTGGCCGTTTTGGAAAAATAATGGCCGGAAATTCACGTTTTAAACAAGTACCTTTGCCTGTTGTTCTATTTCCAGGCCTTTGCTTTTTGGCGAAATTTAATGGCAAGAATAAAAAGCCCAGAAACCTGTTTAAAAAGATGACGAAGAAACTCCGCTTATTACTCCTTATATTATTGTTTCCGGTTTTTGTGTTTGCACAAAGTGAAGGACGGGCGTTCAGACTCAATTGGCAGCCAACCGAGCGCATCACTCCTCAACCTGACTTTCATATTGACTTGCTGAGGTTTTCCGGAGCAGTTTACGGAGATTCACTTGAGAATATCCCTATGTTTTCGTACTCCGTTGAAAACAATATTCCTTTTTTTCGCACTGCGTTTGCAATAGACAACTCAGAATTTGTTCCCGCTACCCTGGAAGAAACCCGAATACTTGAAGAAGCAGGTTTTGCCTTTTCTGAGATTCAGTTGTTTCAGGGGCAACAGATTACCCGTAAACAGGCCCGCTCGGCAGTTTCGTTTTTCCCTTTCCGGAAGAATCCTGAGAGCGGGATATACGAAAAGCTCCTGTCTTTTCAGTTGCTCGAAGAAAACACTTACGATCCTACCATTACTTACGATGCGCTTCATGACTATGCCGGGCAGTCGGTGCTTTCCAGCGGAAGCTGGTTTAAGGTTTGCGTGGATGAAACCGGTGTATTTCAGCTTACCCACAGCGATCTGTCTGAATTGGGTGTGAACATGAATAATCTGCAGAAGGCCAATATTCGTCTTTTTGGCAATGGTGGCGGAATGCTGCCCGAATCCAACAGTTTACCCCGTATTACCGATCTGAAGGAAAATGCCATTTTTATTTCGGGTGCCCAGTCGGGAACGTTTGGCCCCAACGATTACATTTTATTTTACGGCCAATCGCCCAATCAGTGGGTTTTCGACCCGGTACAAAAGGTATTTAACCACGAAGTGCATCTCTATGCCACCGAAAACTGTTACTTTCTTACTACCGACAATGGCCCCGGCAAGCGCATCGCTGCGCAACCCAGCCTGGCCGCTGCACCCACCCACACCGTTACTACCTTTCAAGATTACGCCTTCCATCAGCGCGACCTGGATAACCTCATTGGCAGCGGACGGGTTTGGTATGGTGAAGTTTTCGATGCTACCCTCAGCCGCGATTTTACCTTTACCTTTCCCGACCTGGTGCTTTCCGAGCCTGCGAGGCTGAAATCCTATGCAGCAGCCCGCTCCATCGTCAACAGTTCGTTTACGGTTTCGGCCGGCAACGGGCAGCTGAATCAGCAAATCACACGAATATTTCCGGCCAACTACAACGGTGCTTTTGCCAATTTCTCGGTCGACTCCATGTGGTTTACCCTAAACCAGGCCAACCAGGTAAAAGTTACCCTTACCTACAACAGGCCTGTGGCAGGCTCGCGCGGCTGGCTCAACTATATTGCTGTGAATGTAACCAGGCAACTGCGCTTTAGCGGCTCGCAAATGGCATTTCGCAACGTGCATGCCATTGGCCAGGGTAATATTGCGCAATACAACCTTGCCAATACCAACAACCAGCTTACCGTTTGGGATATCACCGACCGCTTTAATGTCAAGGCTCAGCAAACGAGTATGAGCGGAAGCATTATGCAGTTCAGGCAGAAAGCCGATAGCTTGCGCGAGTTTGTTGCCTTTGATGGCAGTTCGTACAAGCGTCCTAAGAGAAGGGGCCATGTCGACAACCAGAACTTGCATGCCATGCAGCCCGTTGATATGATTATTGTGGTGCCTGAAGCCTTCAAGGCCGAGGCCAATCGCTTGGCCAGCTTCAGATCGCAGCACGATGGGTTGAGCGTGGCCGTGGTAACCACCGCCCAGGTTTTTAACGAGTTTTCGTCCGGATCGCCCGATGTGGCGGCCATACGTAACTTTATGAAAATGTTTTACGACCGGGCCGAAACCGAAGCGCAAATGCCCCGGTATCTTTTGCTTTTTGGAAACGGAACTATCGACAACCGCGACCTGCTGGGTTTTGGCGGTAATCCCATACCAACCTACCAGAGCCTTAATTCGCTGCAGCCCGATCGCTCCTACATGACCGACGACTTCTTTGGCCTTCTCGATGATTCCGAAGGCCAGAATGCTGATGGAAATCTCGACATTGGTATTGGCAGACTGCCCGCAAGGACACTGGATGAGGCCCGGACGGTGGTGGATAAGATCATCCGGTATGACAACCGCATTCCTGGAATGGAGCCTCTGTCTGATAATATGCAAAATGTGGGGGTGACCTCAAACTATGCCGACTGGCGAAACCTGGTAGTACTCATTGCCGACGATCAGGACAATAATACCCATATTCGTGATTCTGAGACCCTTGCCGGTATTATGCAGGATCAGTTTCCGCTTTTCAATGTCGACAAAATTTACCTCGACGCTTACCAACAGGTAACCTTGGCAGGAGGCGCACGCTATCCTGAAGTAAATCAGGCCATAAACAACAGGGTAAACCAGGGGGCTTTGCTTATTAACTACATTGGGCATGGTGGGGTGCTGGGTTTGGCCCATGAACGCATTGTGACCTTTGAAGACATTGCTACCTGGAACAATTATTACAACATGCCCATTTTTATGACGGCCACCTGTGAATTTTCCAGTTTTGATCATCCAAATCCCGACGATGTTACCGCAGGTGTACGTATTTTCATGAAGCCCGACGGTGGCGCTTCAGCCCTTTTCACTACTACGCGTCTGGCCTGGTCAGGGCCAAATCTTACCCTTAACCGTAACTTCATGAATGTGGCCTTCGAGCGCGATCAGCAAGGGCAGTACCACCGCCTTGGCGATCTCATCAGGCTATCTAAAGTAAACAGTACTGGTCAGCTCGAACATTGGCGAATCCGCAACTTTGTGCTGCTGGGCGATCCTTCCATGCAAATGGCCTATCCGAGGTACCAGGTGATTACCGAAAGCATGCCCGATACCATCAGGGCTTTTCAGCAAGTAACCGTAAGCGGGTATATTGCCGACGAAACAGGTAACCCTCTGCCCGGATACAATGGGGTAGTGTATCCCAGCGTGTTTGATAAAAAGATGAACTACCTTACCCTGGGGCAGGATTCCGACAGCCATGAACTCGACTTCACCATCCGTAATTCCTTGCTTTATAAAGGCAAGGCCAGCGTTACCAATGGGGAGTTCAACTTTTCTTTTATGGTGCCCCAGGATATTGCCTATAACTTTGGCGAAGGAAAAATCAGCTATTATGCTGACGATGGCTTAAACGATGGTAACGGCTTCTTCAGTGATTTTATAATAGGCGGGTCGCTTACTGATTACCTGCCCGACAATTCCGGTCCGGAAATCAGGCTTTTTTTGAATGACACCACCTTTGTTTCTGGCGCAACCACAAATCAGAACCCGATAATGCTTGGGCTGCTGCGCGACGAAAGCGGGATTAACATCACCGGCAGGATTGGTCATGATATTGTGGCATTCCTCAACGAGGATACTTCAAAACCCATTGTGCTCAACAATTTTTACCAGGCCGACCTGGATAATTATCAGAGCGGGCGGGTGGTTTACCCATTTTACAGATTGCCCGATGGCCGACACAGCCTTTCGCTCAGGGCCTGGGATATTCATAATAACCCCTCTGTGGCCACCATTGAGTTTATCGTGAGCCGAACGGCCTCCATTGCGCTCGAGAACCTCATGAATTATCCAAACCCATTCAGCCAGGAGACCTTCTTTAAGTTTACGCATAACCAGCCTTTTTCAGAGCTTGATGTGCGCATTGAAATTTTCGATCTGAGTGGCCGCCTGATACAAACAATAGAAACCATGGTCAACTCACCCAGCTACCAATCGCCTCCAATACATTGGGATGGAAAAGACCGCGAAGGCAGGATGATTGGCGATGGCATATACCTTTACAGGCTGGTACTGCAAACACCCGATGGAAACATTTCTACGCTTACCGAGAAGCTGGTGGTGCTCAGATAAATTAACGGGGGCGGCCTAAAACAAAAGAAATGGAAAAACGTTAAACAACAATATGCAAAGTTTTTATTCGTTATATTTGCAATCCGAAAAAAGCAACCTCACTATGGGTGCTTAATTTTCTTTTAAGACCGTTTTTTTGAATTCTAATAACAAAATTTGTTTGATGCAGCAAGGTTTTTCTGAATTGATTTCATTAGAAAAAGAACAGAGACCTTTGTAGGCAGCGATCATATAAAACCAACAAATTTCTCATGAAGGATAAGATTTACAGGGTGTTGCTTGCGCTAATGGTGTTGATATCTCCCATGGGGCTTTTTGCCCAGGAATATACCGATGTGCTGGGTCAGCGTCTCAACACCATTACCACGGCGGTGCCATTTCTAATGATTGCTCCCGACTCACGGGCTGGTGCAATGGGCGATGCCGGGGTTTCTTCATCGCCCGACGCTAATTCCATGCACTGGAACCCTGCCAAATATGCCTTTATTGAACAGGAAATGGGTTTTGCCATGAACTATACCCCATGGCTGCGTGCCCTGGTGCCCGACATAAACCTCTCTTACCTGAGTGGTTTTAAACGCCTCGATGATGTGCAAACTTTGGCTTTTTCACTTACTTATTTCTCTCTTGGTGAGATCAACTTCACCGACGAAGCCGGTGAATTCCTCTTTCCTGTAAAACCCAATGAATTTTCTATTGATGTGGCTTATGCCCGTAAGTTGGGCGAACATATATCTGGTGCCATTGCAGTAAGATATATCTACTCCAACCTCACCCAGGGCCAGTTTGTGGGCAGCATTGAAACAAAACCAGGCATGGCCCTGGCTGCCGATGTGTCGGCATTCTATACCCGAGAGTTGAACTGGGACCGCACCCCAACCATTTTTTCAGCAGGCTTTAACGTTTCCAATATTGGTAATAAAATATCCTATTCCGACGAGATTAACGCCAACTTCATCCCCATCAATCTCCGGCTGGGACCATCGCTTACCTTTTTGCTCGACGATTACAACCAGTTGTCGTTCATGGTCGACGTGAACAAGTTGCTGGTGCCTACCCCGCCCATTTACCTGCGCGACGACAATGGTCAGCTGGTAATTGGTGATGATGGTGAATATGTGATTGATGCAGGCCGCGATCCCAACCGTTCAGTGGTGGCTGGTATCTTTGGTTCGTTTACCGATGCTCCCGGTGGTTTTAAGGAAGAAATAAACGAATTGACTTTTTCTGCTGGTGCTGAATACTGGTACGATAAGCAGTTTGCCATCAGGGCTGGTTATTTTCATGAGCACAAAACCAAAGGCGACCGTAAGTATGTTACCTTGGGCATTGGCTTGAAATACAATGTGTTTGGGCTGGACTTTGCTTACCTGGTGCCCCTGGCTCAGCGTAGCCCGCTGGAAAACGTGCTGCGTTTTACCCTGCATTTCGATTTTGACGCTCTCAGGCAATAAAATGCATGTGTGAAATATACCGGGTCATGGTTATTTTTGTTTACAAATAAACCATGACCTTTTTTCTTTTTACTTATGAATATTCGGGTGGGTTTTGGCTATGATGTGCATCGCCTTCAGGAAGGACGTCCAATGGTAATTGGGGGCGTTACCATACCATTCCATAAGGGAGGACTGGGCCATTCAGATGCCGATGTGCTGATTCATGCCATAATGGATGCCCTTCTGGGAGCCGCCGGACTGCGCGACATTGGGGTGTATTTTCCTGACAACGACCAGGCTTTAAAAGACATCGACAGCAAGGTGCTGCTTGCCAGAACCATGGAGCTGATAAAAAAGGAGGGTTATTTTGTTGGCAATGTGGATGCCACCATTTGCCTTGAAAAACCTAAAATTGCCGCTTACATTCCAGAAATGCGTAAGATCCTTTCAGGATTGCTTGAAGTGGAGACCGGCCAGGTTTCGGTAAAAGCCACCACCAGCGAGGGGATGGGCTTTGTGGGTGCCGGCGAAGGCATTACTGCCTATGCCGTTGCCCTGCTTTCAAAATAGATCAATCTTTTTCTGGAGTTACCGTCTTAACTGGAAATTTTCACCCAGGTAAACTTTCCTTACCTCCTCGTCCATTGCTAATTCCTCTGATGTCCCGGCTTTAAGGATAGAACCTTCAAACAGGAGGTAGGCGCGGTCAGTGATTGAAAGCGTTTCGTGCACGTTGTGGTCGGTAATGAGTACGCCAATGTTTTTTTCCTTCAGCTTCACCACAATCTCCTGAATATCTTCTACGGCAATGGGGTCGACGCCGGCAAATGGCTCATCGAGCAAAATAAATTTAGGGTCGACGGCCAGTGAGCGGGCGATCTCGGTGCGGCGGCGCTCACCTCCCGAAAGGGTAATGCCCAAACTTTTGCGGATGTTCTGCAGGCCAAACTCTTCGAGTAGCCCTTCCAAACGATCCTTTTGGTCGGCCTTCGACATCTTGGTAAATTCAAGCACCGCTTTAATATTATCTTCCACACTCAGGTTGCGAAAAACACTGGCTTCCTGGGCCAGATAACCAATGCCTTTTTGCGCCCTGCGATACATGGGCTCACTGGTGATCTCTTCCTGATCGAGAAAAATCTGACCTTCGTTGGGCTTGATCAGTCCTACAATCATATAAAAGGTAGTGGTTTTTCCGGCACCATTGGGCCCCAGCAATCCCACAATCTCGCCCCTGCTTACTTCAACCGAAACATGGTTTACTACCACGCGTTTCTTATACTTCTTAATCAGGTTGTTTGTGTGTAGCCTCATGAAAGATTTTAAATTGAAAAATGAAAATTGAAAAACAGTTTTAGTAAGGGCAAATGAATGGTCAGGATTTATTTTCTAATGCTTCCCAGTATTCGACGGCACGGCGCAGGTGAGGTATCACGATGGTTCCGCCAATGATATTTGAAATGGCAAACACTTCAAAAATTTCTTCCTGCGTTACGCCCAGTTCATGGCATTTTTCAATGTGGTATTTAATGCAGTCGTCGCAACGCAGCACCATTGAGGCGGCCAGCCCAATCATTTCCTTTGTTTTTGCTGGCAGGGCGCCATCCGTATAGGTGTTGGTGTCGAGGTTAAAAAGACGTTTCAGCACCAGGTTGTCGGCTGCCATGATCTTGTCGTTCATGCGCTGACGGTATTCGTTGAAATCTTTTACAAGATCGCTCATTGTGGCTTTTTTAAATAATTCCTTCGTTCAGAATGTCGTGCAGGTGCACCACTCCCTTGTATTCGTTATCATCAACGACCAGCAGCTGTGTGATATTATGCTTGCGCATCAACTGCAGGGCGTCAACAGCCAAAGTTTCGCCTTCAATGGTTTTTGGGCCAGTGGTCATTATATCTTTTGCTGTCAGGGCATTCATTTCGGGATTGCGTTGCAACATGCGCCTCAGGTCGCCATCGGTTATTATTCCGGCCAGTTTTTTCCCTTCGAGCACAGCAGTGACTCCCAGGCGTTTTCCTGAGATCTCGATAATGACTTCCCGAAGGGGTGTATCAATCTGCACCTGTGGCTTTTCATTCCTGGGGTATAGGTGGCTCACTTTTGTGTAAAGTTGTTTGCCGAGGGAACCCCCCGGGTGGTAACGGGCAAAATCGCTGGTTGAAAACCCGCGGCACTGCAGCAGTGCAACAGCCAGGGCGTCGCCCATAACCAACTGAGCCGTAGTGCTTGAAGTGGGGGCAGGGTTGCCTGGGGTGGCTTCCTTTTCCACAGAAGTGTTGATAATCAGATCGGCCTGTTGCGCCAGGTAGGAGCTGGTATTGCCTACCATGCCAATGAGCATAGCTCCCAATGATTTGAGCATGGGCGTAAGCACCTTAATTTCTGGGGTATTGCCGCTGTTGCTGATGCACATCACCACATCGTCGTGCTGCACAATGCCAAGGTCACCGTGAATGGCATCACCAGCGTGCATAAAAATGGCCGGGGTACCGGTGGAATTGAAAGTGGCCACAATCTTTTGTGCAATAATGGCGCTTTTGCCTATGCCGGTTATCACCACCCGCCCCTTGCAGAAAAGAATGCTTTCTACGCAGCGCGCAAAGTTATTGTCGATGTAACTTTTAAGGTTGTTTATCGCAAGTAATTCTGTTTCGATGGTCTCAAGGGCAATTTCCCTTATTTCTTCGCGTGATTTCACTAAAAAGCTTTGATAAATTAATTTTGTCCGGAACTTTTAATGTGCTAAATTTACTCTACAAACCTACGTGAATTTTTGCAAACCATAAAGCGGCTGTGAAAATTACTGGGGGTTGTTTTGCGCAACCCCGGTTTTTATTTTAAATTTAGTAATAAGAAAACAATATAAATCGTTTTTGGCGTAATGGAAGTCAAAAGTGAAGTGTCGTTAAAAGATCTGCTGAAGGAAATATTCGGTTACGACACTTTTAAAGGTGAGCAGGAGGAGATTATCCGGCATTTAATGGCGGGTGGCGATGCCTTTGTTATCATGCCCACCGGGGGTGGCAAGTCGATGTGCTACCAGCTGCCTGCACTGATTAGTCAGGGCACGGCCATTATTGTGTCGCCACTGATTGCCCTGATGAAAAACCAGGTAGATGCCATCCGCAATTTTGCCTCCTACAATGGCATTGCCCATGTCCTCAACTCGTCGCTCACCAAGGCCGAAATACTCCAGGTTAAGAAAGACCTTACCGACGGCCTGACCAAGTTGCTGTATGTGGCGCCCGAATCGCTTACAAAGGAAGAAAATGTAGAGTTTCTCAAAGAAATTGATATCTCTTTCTTTGCCGTCGATGAGGCGCATTGTATTTCGGAGTGGGGCCACGATTTCAGGCCCGAATACCGCCGCCTGAGGCCCATTATTCAAACCCTCGACAAAAAGGTGCCGGTAATTGCCCTTACGGCCACAGCCACTCCCAAGGTTCAGCAGGATATTCAGAAAAACCTGAATATGACCAATGCCCGGGTGTTCAAGTCTTCGTTCAACCGGCCCAACCTGTACTATGAGGTCCGGCCCAAAACAGAAACTTCCATAAAGGATATTATCCGCTATGTGAAATCGCAGGAAGGAAAGTCGGGTATAATTTATTGTCTGAGCCGCAAAAAGGTGGAAGAGCTGGCCGAAACCCTGCAGGTGAATGGCATCAGGGCGCTGCCCTACCATGCTGGCCTCGATTCGGCAGTGAGGGTAAAGAACCAGGATAAATTTCTGATGGAAGATGCCGATGTGATTGTGGCCACCATCGCTTTTGGCATGGGCATCGACAAGCCCGATGTGCGCTATGTGATTCATTACGACATTCCAAAGAGCCTCGAGGCTTACTACCAGGAAACAGGTCGCTCGGGCCGCGACGAAGGCGAAGGCAACTGCATTGCCTTTTATGCCTACGAGGATATTCAGAAAATGGAAAAATTCCTCAAGGGAAAGCCTGTGGCTGAGCAGGAAATAGGCATGCAACTGCTTATGGAAACCGTGTCTTATGCCGAGTCCTCCATTTGCCGCCGCAAAACCCTGCTCAACTACTTCGGAGAGATTTATCATGAAGAAAATTGCGGCTCCTGCGATAATTGTTTAAATCCTAAAGAAAAATTTGAAGGAAAAGAATATATTTGCCTGCTGATTGAAGCCGTTCTGGCAGTGAAGCAGCTCTTTAAACCAAAACATGTAATTAACGTCCTTATGGGAAAAATGAGTACTACCATAAAAAACTGCAAGCACCACCAGCTGGAGGTGTTTGGTAAGGGCGCCGACAAAGACGAAAAGTTCTGGAATGCCGTGATGCGGCAAAGCCTGGTGGAGCGCCTGCTCGAAAAGGATATTGAAGATTACGGCACCCTGAAGGTGACCAAAGCAGGGAAGGATTTTTTGGATAAGCCCCGCTCTGTAAAAATGAGCAAAGACCATGACTACGATAACCCATCGGAAGGTGAAGGACTTACCGGTTTGGGCCAGAAAACCAGTGCCACCGACAAGGTGCTGTTTGCCCTGCTGAAAGATCTCCGAAAGGAAATTGCCCGAAAAAATAACCTGCCACCTTTTGTAATCTTTCAGGATCCCTCCCTCGAGGATATGGCCATTCAGTATCCGGTAAAACTCGATGAGTTGAAACAAATAACCGGCGTGGGCTCTGGAAAGGCCGAACGCTTCGGACGGCCGTTCGTGGAGCTTATCGCACGCTACGTGGAGGAAAACGAGATTGAACGTCCCATGGATATGGTGGTGAAGTCGGTGGTGAACAAGTCAGGCCTCAAGGTTTATATCATTCAGAATATCGACCGCAAGGTGTCGCTTGAAGATGTGGCACAGGCCAAAGGTATTGAGTTTGACGAACTGCTGCAGGAAATTGAAAGCATCGTGGCCTCGGGTACCAAGATTGATATCAGGTATTACATTAATCAGGTGATCGACATTGACAAGCAGGAAGAGATTTTTGATTATTTCCAAACGGCAGAAACCGACTCATACATGAAGGCGCTGCAGGAACTCGGCGAAGATGATTACACCGAGGAGGAGATCAGGCTGATGCGTATTCGCTTCATGTCGGAAATGGGCAACTAATTTCATTTGTAAAATATTATTCCAAACCCGGCCTGTGAGGAACCTTCGAGCAGGCCTTTTTAATTAAGACCAAAGAAAATGACCCAAGAAAATGTGAACCCAATGCAGGAGCAATCCATGCTGCCTGAAAAAAAAGCTGCTGGAAAAAAAGTTAATTATACCACCGTGATCAACCTGGTGCTGTTTTGCGGATTGATTGTGCTTTATGCCTTGTATTTTGCCGGCATAAGGGGCAAGTCCTCCACCGCCCAGGAAGAACAGATTAGCAGCCTGGCCGAGAAAGTGAAGGAAGGCACCGCCAATATCGCTTTTATCAGCTCTGAGCGCTTGATGGAAGAATACGAACTTGCCAAAAAGATGCGCCAAGAATTTAACGAAGAGCAAACCCGCATGGAAAACGACCTCAGCCGTCGCCAGCGTGGCTGGCAGTCGGAGGTGGAAAAATTCCAGCGCGATATTCAGGCTGGCAGCATTAGCATGGATCGTGCACAGGCCAAAGAACAGGAACTCATGCAGCAGCAGCAAGAACTTTATCAGCTCAACGAATCGTTCAGCAACCGCCTTATGCAAAAGGAATTGGAAATGAACAACGAACTGCTCGAAAAGATTACCGAGTTCCTGACACGCTATAACGAGGGCCATGACTACGATTATATCCTCGGATTCTCAAGGGGTGGCGGCATTCTTTATGCCAGCGAACAGTTCGATATTACGAACGATGTGCTTGAAAAACTGAACGCAGAATACCTTTCAACAACATCTCAACCCTAAATTGTTATGAAAAATATTTTCAGGCTATTTGTTGTTTTAATGCTGCTTGTGCTTAATCTTCAGCTTTTTGCTCAAGGTAGCTATGCACTGGTAATTCATGGTGGCTCGGGCAATATTTCACGCGAAAGGATGAGCCCCGAGCGCGAAGCAGCCTATCTGGCGAAGCTTTCGGAAGCCCTTGAGGCAGGTGAAGCCATTCTGAAGACCGGTGGAAGCAGCATGGATGCCGTGGTGGCTGCCATTATGATTTTGGAAGACAGCCCCCTTTTCAATGCAGGCAAAGGTGCTGTTTTTAATTTTGAAGGCCGCAACGAACTGGATGCTTCCATTATGGATGGCAAAACCTTGCAGGCAGGTGCAGTAGCAGGTATCACCAATATTAAAAACCCCATAACAGCTGCCCGTAAGGTAATGGAAAACTCACCCCATGTAATGCTTACCGGCCGTGGTGCGGAGCAGTTTGCTTTTGAAGAGGGGCTGGAAGCTGTTGACCCGTCTTATTTCTTTGATCAGACCCGTTGGGATCAATACCGCGAATTTTTGAGGGGCAACACCCAACTGAGGGGAATAACCAACCCTGATATGAAAATGGGTACAGTGGGCGCTGTAGCTCTCGATCTTAATGGCAATCTGGCGGCAGCGACATCAACTGGCGGTATGACCGGCAAGCGCTTCGGGCGCATTGGCGACAGCCCAATAATTGGTGCAGGAACCTACGCCAACAACGAAGCCTGTGCCGTTTCGGCCACCGGACATGGCGAGTATTTTATCCGCAATGTGGTTGCCTACGATATTGCTGCACAAATGATGTATGCCGGCAAATCCCTTGAAGAGGCGGCCAATGAAAATGTTTTACAAAAGCTAAAGGAACAGGGTGGAAACGGCGGCATAATTGCCGTTGACCGCCATGGAAATGTAGCAATGCCCTTTAATACCACTGGTATGTTCAGGGGATACATAAAATCAACCGGCGAAACCGAAGTGAATATCTTTGAGTAGTTTACTGATTCTGGTACTTTAGTACCTCGTCGGTAAAATAGGAAATTTCCACGCCTGCCTCAGCGAACATTTGTTCAGACTCCTGGCCGGCGTGGTATTTTTTTTCGCACACCACCCGTTTTATCCCGCAGTTTATGATAAGCATGGCGCAGACCCTGCATGGCGTCATGCGGCAATAGAGTGTAGCCCCATCGATGCTGATGCCCAGGCGGGCTGCCTGGCAAATGGCATTTTGCTCGGCATGTACGGTACGAACGCAGTGCATGGTGGTGTGGCCATCTTCGTGTAATACCTTCTTCATCTGGTGGCCGGCATCATCGCAGTGGGGCAGCCCCTTGGGCGAGCCAACGTATCCCGTTACCAAAATCTGCCGGTCGCGGGCAATTATGCAGCCGCTGCGTCCACGGTCGCAGGTGGCACGCTTGCTTACTGTATGGGCTATTTCCATAAAGTATTCATCCCAACTTGGACGAATATACATTTGGGGATCTTGGTTCTCGGACATATTGCGTTGGATTATTGGTGGTTGATGGATTGAAGGAATGCCTCGGTCTTTTCGTGCAACTCCTCCAGGCTGCCGTTGTTTTGTATGGTAAAGTCGGCCTGCCTGATGCATTCGGCAAGGTTTTGCTTATTTGGGTCATCGGAGTGCATTTCACGGGTCTCGCTGCTGATAAAGGTATCGAACGACACATTGTCGGTTTCAGATCTGCGTTTTCTGATACGGTTAAAGCGAATGCGTGGGTCGGCATCTACAGCCAGCAGCACAAAACCAGGCTTGCTTCGCAATGCCGTAATTTCGCCCGGAGTCCGAATGCTCTCAATAATACAGTTTTTTTCCTGATCGGCCGCTTTACGGTAAAGTTCTTCAATGATGTATGAAGGGCTGTTTTTGGCTCGCATTTCATTGGCAAGGGCGGTCAAGGTATCGCGGTTAACGGGTATGCCGCGCCGTTCCAGTTCACGTGTAATAAAAGCCCTTACCGAAAAGTGAACAAAGCCTTTTTCTTTCTCAAGATAATCAACCACCGTACCTTTTCCTGCACCCAAAGTGCCTGTAATTCCAATTATGATCATACCCCGGTTTTCCTCAAAATTAAGCTTTTTATATAATTTGACTGCAAGAAGCTTAGTAGTTTCGATCGCCAAAGATGGCACTGCCCACCCTGATCATGGTGCTGCCTTCTTCTATGGCAATATGATAATCGTCGGACATGCCCATGGAGATTTCCTTAAATTGCGTTTGAGCGGCAAAAAAATCCTTTCTCAGCCATTCGAAGATAGCCTTCAGGGATATGAATTCCCGGCGCACATGTTCCATGTCTTCGGTAAATGTAGCCATACCCATCACCCCGCAAACTTCAATGTTTTCAAACTTTTTATATTCTTCTGAGTTCAGGATTTCTTCAACTTCTTCGCGGCTGAGGCCGAATTTTGTATCTTCCTCGGCAATATGAAATTGCAACAAACATTTTATGATCCGATCATTTTTTCTTGCTTCTTTGTTGATGGATTTGAGAAGCTTCAGGCTGTCGGCTGAGTGAATCATGCCCACAAAAGGTGCAACGTATTTTACCTTATTAGTTTGCAGGTGGCCAATGAGGTGCCATTCGATGTCGCGAGGCAGTTTTTCGTATTTACGAACCAGCTCCTGCACTTTATTTTCGCCAAAGAGTCGCTGCCCCGCATCATAAACCTGCATAATCTCTTCTTCTGTTTTTGTTTTGCTAACAGCCACCAGTTTCACACCGGCCGGCAGGTCTTTAATAAATCCCAGGTATTTTTCAGAAGAAGTCATGGTGTTGTTTTTGGTATCAACCACAAATTTACTAAATGCTCAGAATTGTTGCAGATTATGATTTATTGGTTACGCATAATTATCGCAGTTAATTATCTTTGCATATGCAACAAACCATCCTTATTCTCGATTTTGGCTCTCAGTATACCCAGTTGATTGCCAGGCGTGTGAGGGAGTTGAATGTCTACTGCGAGATTCATCCCTACCACCATGTTCCCGAAGACCTCTCGCACATAAAAGGGGTCATTTTGTCTGGCAGCCCTTTCAGTGTGCGCGATGCCGGCTCGCCCCGGATAGGCCTTTCGCAGTTCGATGGGCAGGTGCCCCTTTTGGGCGTTTGTTATGGTGCGCAGCTGCTGGCACAGGAAAACGGGGGAGAGGTGGAGGCTTCATCGACCCGCGAGTACGGTCGTGCCAACCTGTCTTTTGTTGAAAAGGACGAACCCTTGCTGCATGGCATCGAGCTGCAGTCGCAGGTGTGGATGTCGCATGCCGACAGCATTACCCACCTGCCCGAAAACTTTAGCCTTATTGCCCGAACGAACGACGTGGGCATTGCGGCATATAAAGCCAACGACAGGCCTACTTTCGGGCTGCAGTTTCACCCCGAGGTTTACCATTCGACCCAGGGCATGGAGTTGCTTTATAATTTTGTGGTCGACATTTGTGGTTGCAGCCAAGACTGGACTCCTGAATCATTTATTTACAGCACCGTTGAAGCGCTGAAAGCCAAAATCGGCAACGACAAGGTAGTGCTTGGACTTTCGGGTGGTGTAGACTCCAGCGTGGCCGGGGTGCTGCTCCACAGGGCTATTGGAAGCCAGCTGCATTGTATTTTTGTGGATAACGGGCTGCTGCGCAAAAACGAGTTTGAGCAAGTGCTCGATTCTTACTGCGACATGGGGTTGAATGTGAAAGGTGTTCGTGCCGGAGATCGTTTCCTGTCGGCCCTCAAAGGAAAGGAAGACCCCGAAGAAAAACGCAAGACCATCGGCCGGGTTTTTATCGAAGTGTTTGATGAGGAAGCCCACAGCATACAAGACGTAAGCTGGCTGGCCCAGGGTACCATTTATCCCGATGTGATTGAGTCGGTTTCGGTGAAGGGCCCCTCGGCCACCATAAAGTCGCATCACAATGTAGGAGGCTTACCCGATTTTATGAAGCTGAAAATTGTGGAGCCTCTTAACGCTCTTTTCAAAGACGAGGTTCGCAGGGTTGGAAGCAGCCTGGGTATACCGCCCGGGTTACTCCAGCGTCACCCTTTCCCGGGTCCCGGTCTGGGTATTCGCATTTTGGGTGAAATAACTCCCGAAAAAGTCAGGGTACTGCAGGAAGTGGATTATATTTTCATTAAAGCTTTGCGCGACAATGGATTGTACAACAAAGTATGGCAGGCACTGGCAGTGCTCTTACCAGTACATTCAGTTGGGGTGATGGGCGACGAAAGAACCTATGAGAATGTAGTGGCGCTGCGCGCGGTCGAATCGACCGATGGCATGACTGCCGACTGGGTGCACCTGCCTTACGAGTTTCTGGCAAAAGTCTCCAACGATATTATCAACAAGGTAAAAGGAGTAAACCGGGTGGTTTACGACATCAGTTCCAAGCCCCCGGCTACCATTGAATGGGAGTAAGGCTCCGCCAGGCAATTTAGCGCTTTATTTTGCGTATTATAATGAACCAAACATTTGGGTTGTGAAACATACAGGATATTTTTTATTTGCCATATTTTTATTGTTTTCTTCGGTCGGGGTGATGGCCCAGTTCGAACCAGCGCCGGTGACCCGTTCGGAGGTGATCGAGACCATCGACGGTAAGAGCTATTATATTCACACCATCACCCAGGGGCAAACCCTTTTCAGCATTGCTGGTGTTTACGAGGTCAGACAACAGGAAATCGCCGATGCCAATCCTGAGATTCCAGATTTGCTGCAGGTGGTCCGCACAGGGCAAAAGATCAGAATCCCCCGCTCAGCCTCCCACCCAGCCACGCAACCACCTCAGGTGCAAACACCTGAACCCAGAGCAGTTGAACCCGAAAGCCGGCAGCATGCCGGGCCCCAGCCCCCTCAAATAATGCGGACGCCTATTGTTGTTACCGAGTTTGTGGAGCATGAGGTGGCACGCCGTGAAACACTTTTCGGCATTTCACGAAAGTATAACATAAGCCAGGAGGAAATACTGCATTACAACCCCGAGGCCCGCAGTGGGCTTCGATTCAGGCAGGTGCTGCAAATACCTCAAAAAACCTCTCGTCCTGTGGAGTTTTTCTACTATACGGTTCAGCCTGGTGAAACAAAGTTTGGTCTGGCTGCTCGTTTTGGCATTTCGCAGGAGGAGCTTGCCGAATTGAACCCTGAGGTTGAAGAAGTTGGTCTGAAAGCCGGACAGCACATTCGCATCCCCGCAAGGGTTGCTCAGGGCATGGGAGCCATCCCACCACATCAGGACGGCTTTGTGTTTATCCCCGACACCCTTCCTGTTAGACCTTCTGTGGCCGATGCGTATTGTCTCGATCCGGTGTTGAAGTCGCATTACAACGTGGCTTTGATGATACCGCTTTTTCTTGATCAGTTCAGCGGCTACTCGCCCAGCATGCCCGAAGACCATATCTCCTTTACGTTTATTCAGTATTACCAGGGTGTGCTTATTGCCCTCGACTCCATTAAACAGCAAGGGGTAAATATTACATTGCATCCGTTTGATGTGGGACATGACTTTGCCACTGTGCGGGAAATAACGCGCCAGCCGGGATTCGATCGTATGGACCTGATCATTGGCCCGTTTTATCCAGAAACCTTAAGTTTTGTTGCTGGTTTTGGTATGCGCCACGGCATCCCGGTAGTGTCGCCACTGCTCGACGATCCCAGTCAGCTAAAAGGCTTTCCGAACCTTTTCCAGGTAAGCCCATCGATGGAAACCCAGCTCAACGCTTTAGCAGGCTACCTGGCCAGGGCTTATCCCGAACAGAATATTATCCTGGTGCATAACAACCAGCCCCAGGCTCGCCAACTTATTGAGGGTTTTAAAACGTCGATTGGAGAAGAATTCAGGTATATGAAGCAGTTTGGCGACAGCCTGAACCTTGCCCGTGTGGATGGCTATTATTTCAATGGTGCATTGGTGGGCGGCCGGCGTACCAATGTGCTTGTAGCCAGCGACAGCCTGCTGCATTCACGAACGCTGACCCCTAAGCCTCAGAGCGAAATACCCATGCACGAAATCAAGGAAATTATTTACAGTACAAGTGGATTGAGCGGCCTGGTGCAGGCATTCGATCGTGAAAGAAAGAATATAGTGGTGACCCTGATAGGAGGGGAGGCTTTTCTCTCTAATTACCTGCGGGAGTTAAACCAGCTCTCCGAAGAATTCGACCTGGCTTTGTTCGGCACTCCGCAGTGGAGCGATTACCAAACCATCGACCCGCGCTATTTCGAGAACCTGAACGTACATATTTTCTCGCCCGACTTTGTGGAATACCGTGATCCGCATATTCGCAATTTTGTATACCGCTACCGCGAAGTTTTCAGCACAGAGCCAACCATCGATGCATTTCGCGGGGTACAGACCGGGTATTTCTTTTTCGATGCCCTTGGCCGATTTGGCAGGGAGTTTCCGCGCTGCATCGACCAACTAAACGGATTTGGATTTAAGAGTCCCTTCGTTTTCGAAAAGCTGCTAACAAAAGATGACGGTTGGGAAAACCTGAAGTTTATCCTTTACCGTCATCATGATTACCGCCGCGAAAATGTTATGCGGCCTTTCCCCAAAAACTAAGCACCTCAGGCTTAGCGTAAATCAATAACTTCTACTCCCGGATACCGGGAAGCATTGAACGTGAACTGACCGGCAGGAATACTGGCATTGGTTTCCACACGGTCGATATTGTATGTGTAGGTGCCGCCTTCGCGGTCGTAAGCAATGGTATAAACCAGCATTTTGCTTGATGCATCGAGGGCCACCCGGTATTTATAAAATGCCTGCGGAGTTATGGGAACCAGGTCGATGATCTCCACCCTTTTTCCCTTATGGGTATCCTGACGGATATACCTGGCCCGAAACTGGGTTTCAAACTCGTTAATGATGGAAGTAGGGGTGAGGCCACCTTCACTGTTTTCGAGCAGGTTTACATACACTTCGTTCATTTCCTCGAGATAAGACCAGGTGTTGACCCCGTCGGAGATAAACAAATTACCGTCGACCAGCATATGGTAGCGGTCGCCTTGCGAGAGCAACTCACCATTCATGCTTTCCTTTACATTAAGCTGGGCGTTTTCCATATCGTAGGTAAACTGAATCTTAAGGGAACGGTAGCTTTTTATTTGCTGGCTGGCTTCCTTGAGCAGTTGCTCGCCTTTTGCTTCTGCGGCGCGGTCTGGCTGCGTTTGTGCAAAAGCAAAAGAAAGGGAAAAAAAGGTCAGAAAAGCAAAAGAGAAATACTTTTTCATTTGTAAAATTATTTTTTTAAATAGGTCGGTTGAAACCTGCAGATTTAAAAACAACCCGGGTGGGCCGTTTCGTCATAAGCTCGTTTGATTAATGATGGTTAATCCCGCAACATTATTCACCACGCAAAATCTGTTCCAAAACGACAGGATCTTTGATTTTTACTTCGCGGGCTTTGCTGCCTTCGAACGGACCAACGATCCCGGCGGCTTCCAATTGGTCGATGATGCGTCCAGCACGGTTGTAGCCCAGTTTAAGTTTTCGCTGAAGCAAGGAGGTTGAACCCTGCTGCGTAGCCACAATAATTCGGGCGGCATCAGCAAAGAGATCGTCGCGCTCCGATGGGTCAATGGGCTCAGAATCCCCGCTATCCTCATCAAAGTAATCGGGCAGGTGAAACGCATCGGGATAGGCGCGCTGCGATCCGATAAACTCGGTGATGCGTTCGATTTCGGGTGTGTCGATAAAGGCGCACTGCAGGCGGATCAGGTCGCTGCCAGTCGAAAGCAACATGTCGCCCCGACCAATGAGCTGTTCGGCCCCGCCGCTGTCGAGAATGGTGCGCGAGTCGATCTTTGAGGTAACCCTGAAAGCAATGCGGGCCGGAAAGTTGGCTTTGATGGTTCCAGTGATAATATTGACGGAAGGCCTTTGAGTGGCAATGATAAGGTGCAGACCCACTGCACGCGAGAGCTGCGCCAGTCGGGCAATGGGCATTTCTATTTCCTTGCCTGCGGTCATAATCAGGTCGGCAAACTCATCAATAAACAAAATGATATAGGGCAGGTAACGGTGGCCATGGTTGGGGTTGAGTCGGCGATCAATAAATTTGGTGTTGTACTCCTTAATGTTGCGCACCTGTGCATCCTTAAGCAGGTCGTAGCGATTGTCCATCTCAATGCACAGCGAGTTCAGGGTGCGTATCACCTGCCGGGTGTCGGTCACAATGGCTTCTTCGGCATCGGGCAGTTTAGCCAGATAGTGGCGTTCAATTTTCGAGAACAGTGTCAGCTCGACCTTCTTGGGGTCGACCAGCACAAATTTCACCTGCGAGGGATGCTTTTTATAAAGGATGGATGCCAATACCGCATTCAGCCCCACCGATTTGCCCTGCCCGGTGGCACCCGCCATAAGCAGGTGGGGCATCTTGGTGAGGTCGGTAATGAATGTTTCGTTGGCAATGGTTTTCCCCAGCCCTATGGGCAACTCAAAAGTTGAATTCTGGAACTTCTCACTGGCCAGAATCGAACGCATGCTCACGATTTCAGGGTTGCTGTTGGGCACTTCAATGCCTATGGTTCCCCTTCCGGGAATGGGAGCTATGATGCGGATTCCCAGTGCAGAGAGGCTTAGGGCAATGTCGTTTTCCAGGTTGCGTATGCGCGAGATGCGCACGCCCGGCGCCGGGATAATTTCGTAGAGGGTGACTGTGGGGCCAACAGTGGCTTTTATGCGTTCAATCTGAATGGAGTAATTGTTCAGCGTTTCAATGATCTTGTTTTTATTGGCCTCCAGCTCCTGCTTGTTCACATGTATGGAGCTGCTTCCCCGATCATCCAGCAGGTTGAGGTCGGGAATCTGGTACTTGGGCAGGTCGAGTGTGGGGTCGTATTGCCCCAAATGCGACAGGTCGGGCATGTCGCTGTCCGCATTAAATTGGTTGGGGTCTTCGATGGCTTGGTAATTATGCCCCGTAATCTTACCGTCGCCTTCAACAATCTCCAGCTCAAGGTCGGTTTCAGCCGGATTTGTTTCAGCAACTGCCGGAGCAGGAGTGGCTACTTCTGGTTCAGTGGGGCCAAGTTCAATCTCCATTGGGAAATCGTTGTGGTCTTCTTCAGGAGCGTTCTCTTCCTGGCTTTCTTCCGCAGAAGTTTCATCAAAGGCATGATCGGGATCTGTTTCGTTATCGCCTTCTTTCCCTTCGCGGGAAAAAAGTTGGCTGAAAAACTGCCCCATTGCCACAAAGTTCGGATCGAAGGCAACAATCAGAAAGGTTCCCAGCGAAAACAACAACACCAGGGCGGTGCCGAATCCCCCTACAATACCGTTGAGCCAAAGGCTGGCCTGGAAGCCAAAGGTGCCACCCAGTATAAGCCATTGCCCCGATTTAATCACAGCTCCAAAAAATACCGATACCCAAATAAGGAAAAACAGCGAGTAGCGCAGGGTTTTCCAGGCAGGCAGCAGGCTGTGGCCAAACAGCCAGCGAAAACCCGCAATGAAAAACATAAGGATAAACAGAAAAGAGGAAATGCCAAACCACTTTTTAATAAAAAGGTGGGCAGTAATGGCCCCCAGCCGCCCCATCATATTGTCGGCTACAATAGAACCATCGACCAGCAGATCCCAGTTGAAAACACGTCCGTTCAGCAAGTCATCATCGGCTTTCCAGCTAAAAAGATAGGAGATAAACGAAAGCATCAGAAACACCGACATCAAAATGAAGAAAAGGCCCAGTGTTTTGCGCAGCCGCTTGCTGCGCATAAATTCGTTGAAAGAATTTACAGATAACTCGTTGCCTTCCAGGTCGGTCTTTTTTTGCTTCTTGGCCTTGAAAGTATTTCTTTTAATGTTCCTGGGCTTGTTCTGCATCCGGTTTTTGGAATGGGTTTAAAGACGTGCAAAATTAAGAAAAGTATTGTAAAGCAGAAAATATAAGCGGCTTGCCAGCTTCCCGATAATCATTAAACGAAAAAGGGAACCGCTTAGTTCCCCTGATAAAATTATTTTCGGCGAAAGCCTGCGCTTTCAGAATCCCAGGGTTTTGAGCATCGACTTGTAGCTTTGCTCTTTGGCGAAGAGTTTGGTGGTATATTCGCCTTCGTCGTCCTTGTCGATGATCACCAGTTTGGGTGCAGGAATAAGGCAATGCTGTATGCCGCCAAAACCGCCCAGGCTTTCCTGGTATGCGCCGGTATGAAACATGCCAATGTATTGGGTATTGTCTTCGCGTATCTTTGGCAAAAAGATGGCGTTGGCATGCGATTCGGCGTTGTAATAATCCTGGCTGTCGCAGGTAAGCCCGCCCAGGTTCACACGCTGGTACTCGCTGTCCCAGTTGTTTACGGCCAGCAGGATAAATCGCTGCTTGGCAGCCCAGATGTCGGGCAGGGTGGTCATAAAGCTGCTGTCGATCATGTTCCAGTGCTCCCGGTCGTTCTGCTGCTTCTGGTCAAGGATAGAATACAGTACAGCGCCACTCTCGCCAACGGTAAAAGCGCCGAATTCGGTAAAAATATGCGGCTCCTGCACCCCGTTCTGGTTGCAAATATTCTTGATCTGGGCCACGATCTCCTCGGTCATGTATTCGTAGTCGTATTCAAAAGCAAGGGAGTTCTTAATGGGGAAACCGCCGCCAATATTCAGGCTGTCGAGTTCGGGGCAAATCTTCTTCAGGTCACAGTAAACGTTTACACACTTCGAGAGTTCGTTCCAGTAATAGGCGTTGTCCTTAATGCCGGTATTGATAAAGAAGTGCAGCATCTTCAGCGTAAAGCGCGGGTCTTTTTCAATCTTTTCGCGGTAGTAAGGCACAATGTCGTTGTAGCGTATGCCAAGGCGCGAGGTGTAAAATTCGAACATGGGCTCCTCTTCAGCGGCAATGCGAATACCAAGCTGCACCTTCTTGTCCTTGTCGATAAGCTCCTCGTAAGCTTTAATTTCGTTCTTGTTGTCGATTACGGGGATGGTGTTTTCAAAGCCGTTGTTGATTAGTTCGCTGATTTTTTGGGTATAGAGGGGGCGTTTAAAACCATTGCAAACAATGAACTTGTTCTTGTCAATCAATCCCAGATTATACAACTCCTCCACAATGTAAAGGTCGAAAGCCGATGAGGTTTCAATATGAATATCGTTCTTAAGCGCTTCTTCAAGCACATGACTGAAGTGCGAGCTTTTGGTGCAGTAACAGTAATTGTATTCGCCTTTATAGTCGACCCGGGCCATGGCCACGTTAAACATACGCTTGGCCTTCTGAATCTGCTGGCTGATTTTGGGGAGATAACTGATCTTAAGCGGTGTGCCATATTGTTTAATGATATCCATTAGGCAGATATCGTGAAAATACAACTCGTTGTCAATCACCTTAAACTCTTCCTGAGGAAACTCAAAAGTCTGTTCAATCAGGTCGATATATTTGTTTTTCATTTTCTGCGAATTCAGTTTTAAATGAAACGAAAAAGTAAGTGAGTTACTTTTGAAAAAAAAGCCAAATCCAAATGACTTAGTTTATCAATGAACTTACAAATATAATCAAATAGATTTTTTTGGAAATGTTAAATCTTGTGGAATTGGAATTTCGATGAGAATAAACTCATTGCAAGAATGCGAAACGAAGCATTCGCCCATGTGGGATAAAAGTGCCACCTTCGGCAAAGCGAAGTGGCAGCGAGGCAAAATTGAGGCTATATTATTTTATTCAGGAACCCAAACAGATACTGATCCGCCTTTGCAGCGGAACTCTCCCCATCCAGCCTGGTTGGTAGTTACCGTATCATCTATGTTTTTAGTAACATCAAAATAAGTTGTTTTAGGTGAGCCTGTTTCCATGTATTTAACTCCTTCATCTCCATTACTGATTAAAACGGCCATTCCACGCTGATCTCCTTCTTTTCCCCTTCGGGTCCAGCCAATACAGTTTGGATGATCAAAATAATCGTACTGCTCACTGTAGGCATATTCTTTTCGAACAAATAAAAACTGATCAATTAACCATTGATGAGCATCCTTCCAGATTTCATATTCATTTCCATCTTTGCCGTAATCTTTATAATTTGCCCCATAATAATCAGCTACAAAAATGCAGGGATATCCATCTTTTCTTAAAAGTATCAGAGCATAAGCTATAGGCTTGAACCATGCTTCAACGACTGATTCGAGGGACTGCAATGCCTGGGTATCATGATTGCTGACAATTGTTACTGCATGGGTAGGATGGTCTTTAACAAGGGTATTATCAAAAATTGTGGACAGGTTAAATTCTTTGCCTTCATTGCCTGCACGTGCAAAATTAAAATGCAGAATCACATCAAAAAGCATCATGCTTCCGTCGGTTACCTTTAGAAAATCCTTTAAAGCCTCGCTATTAGCCGACCAGTACTCGCCAACTGCAAATAGATTCCGGCCACTGTGATAGCGGATATGATCCAACCAGTCAAGAAAGAATTTGGAATTCACATGCTTGGTAGCATCAAAACGGAAGCCATCAACTCCCGTAGTTTCAAGGAACCATTCTCCCCAATAATACAGTTCTTTTTGTACATCGGGATTGTTAATGTCGAGATTGCAACCCATCAGGTAATCAAAATTCCCCTTGTCCAGGTCTACACTTTCGCCAAATGATTTCCCTTCGAACAGGTAAATGGCATCAGTTTCATCATTGAACGCGTTATAATCGGCTGCATTAAAATGCCACCAATGCCACTGTAGATTGGAGTATTTATCTTTTCGTCCCGGAAATTTAAAATGTGTCCAGGCCTTGATATCTTGCAATTCACCTATTGCTTCATGTCTGTTTTGAGGATTGATTGGTGTGGCTTTAAACTCTTCGGCATCATCACCACCAAGTTTATGATTAAAAACCACATCGGCATATACCTGAAGCCCCGCCTCATGTGCGGCCTTTATGCCGGCCAGGTATTCATCACGTGTTCCGTATTTGGTTCGAACAGATCCTTTCTGGTCGAATTCGCCCAGGTCAAAAAGATCATAAACACCATAACCCACATCATATCCTCCCGCTGCACCTTTATAGGCTGGTGGCAACCAAACAGCTGTTATTCCGGCTTCAGCCAGGGCTTTGGCATTTTCTGCCAACTGTTTCCACAAATTCCCATCAGCAGGGGTATACCAATGGAAGTACTGCATCATTACGCCATTTTGATCTGACATGTTTGGTTTATTTAATTAGGTTGTTTTGTTTTTCACCCACGCATAATAGCACGTAAAATAACTTTTCCACAGCCAAGCTATGGAAAAGTCCTTTTACGCTTAATATTAATATTTTCACTTGTTCCAGACTATCTGCTTCAAAATTAACTGCACTGCCCAAGCAGAAGCCAGATAATTACGAAAACTACAATAGTCCCTAAACAGCCACCACCTAATTTCATTGCGCCATAACCTGCAATTAAACCTTTGAAAATATTGTTCATGGTGTGTTGAGTTATGTTTTTTTAAATGCTGCTTCTGTATATTCAGAAATTGTGAATTAATTACTAACACTTAACTTTTGACTTTCAAGGGAGATGTTCAGATTTGTACGCAAGTTAGGCAGTGTGGCTATTGCCCAATTTTTAATTGATTTTAAATTTGTATTTGTTCTTCTTTATCAGTGAAGTGATCATGTTTAAACTTTTAACTGATTATTACTATTCAAAGTTGGTTAACATAAAAATGAATAGCGTTACACAATTTTTTAAAGTTGTTGCAGAATTCACACATCCTTCTATAAAGAATAGATTAAATGTGCCTAATGAAGTGGTGGGGGGCTTTGTTACGCTAAAACCAGACTACTTGTTATTTTCAATCTTTTCTTCTACTTCTGCTCTTTCATCGGTATTAGTTTTTTCCAAACCTTCTGTATTATCATCATCCGGTTCATAATTTAAACCAATCAGAAGCGGGAAATGGTCAGACCCAATATCTTCCAGTTTTTTAAGGTTTACTAGTCCAAATTCGCGGGAGTAGAAAATATGATCCAGGGGATACCGAAGTAAAGGCACAGAAACCTTATAGGTATTGTATAACCCCCTGCCTTCACGAGAATCGACCAGTTCACTGTATTTTCTTAAAGTTTTGAAGTAACCGACCAGCCAACATCGTTCAGGTCGCCTGCCACAATGGTTGGATTGCCGGATTCTTTGATTTTTTTGCCGATAATAAGCAGTTCTGTATCTCTTTCGTAGGTATCGGTGCCCGGTTGTGGCGGCTCCGGGTGAACGCCAAAAAAGTTAATGATACTCCCTGATGGCAAGGTAAACCTGGTGAAAATAGACGGTATATCATCCTTTGCCAAAAAATTTACAGCGCTTTCAGTCAGCGGAAGTTTTGACAGCAGCATCATTCCGTAGGTATTGGAAAGCGGATACTTGACTGAAAACGGAAAATCCCCGTCGAGCTTACTGATAGAGGCCGCCCAACCTTGATCCGGTTCGGTTATCATCAGAATATCAGGATTATACCTTTTTACAAGCGAAAGAAAACGCTCTTTCTCGTCATTCTCCATGCGCACGTTAGAAACCAGGAGGGTAAAGCTGTTTCCTTCACTTGGCCTATTGCTTTTCTTTGCCTGAGTTTTGTAAAGGGGCGTATAAACCACAACAAACTGTATCTGATATGCCATGGCAACTGCCAGAATGATCAATAATGGCAACTTGAATTCCCATTTGAAATCTACATAAATATATGCCAGAATTATCGCTATAAAGGTTAAAACAGCAATCTGAAGTTGGGAAAATCAAATATTCTAATCCACCACGCTGTCGTGTTGATCAGGGGCAATCCTTTGGTAATTAACGCAATAGCGCATAATATTAGGGCAATTATCCGCATTTTTCTGAATTAAAACTTGCAACTGTTTAAAATTGAATGCCTTCTTATACCGCAATAAAGGTTCCCCTGGGTTCTGCACGAAGGGGGCGATGATTTGACAAATATTTTCGCATCGCATCAATAGCCTTTTCTGGCCGATTTTCACGATTTCGTCCGAATTTTTTAGGCACACCTTGCATTGTGACGAATGTTGCTGCGTAATATTTGTCAGCCTGAATCTCTTCATTGCCAACAAATATTTTTTGAATACGATAACCTGATGGGTTTTCAATCTTAAAGTAGACATTAAGACCCAGACAACGTTTTACATATCCTCCCATTTGCTTATAAGCATCGCACGAAAACGTCCGTTCGAGGTTCTCCTCCAACATTTCCCAGAGTTCGGCTCCCGAAATTTCTGTGGTTGAAACAGGTGGATTCATGGGAATAATGTTGTAAAGGTCATTTAAGGTTATTGGTCCCGGAACTATTGGTGCGCCATAGCGCCAGCCATTTGAAAAAGCCAGTTGAGCACCTGTGCTTTCAAGTAAAGCCTGAAGCATGAAATTGTCCATGGTAGTTTCCAGGGTTGTTTCCCGGTTGAGTGCGGTGGATGTTTCACCAACAACCTCTTCGAGTTCATTCTTGTAAGGTGCCAGGGCCTGCTTTACCAGTTCAGCTACTATTGGGTCAGGTTTTATTGTTGCTTCAACCTCAATCAACTGATGGCGGTAATCAACAATTTGTCCACCATCCACCTCCAGGTCTAAGCGACTCAAAAAAGAACCATGACAGCCTGATTGTATTACGATGGTTTTTCCATTGAGAACCGGTTTGTAAAGACGGTTATGCGTATGGCCGCTAAGGCAAACATCTATGCCTTTTACTTCAGATAAAAGCTTCATTTCCTGAGCGAAGCCAAGATGTGAAATCAGGACAATCAAGTCAACCTTTTCTTTACTGCGCAGCATTTCAATAATTGGTGGGAGCTCATCTCTACCCAATGTAAAGTATATGCCTTCGCTGAAAGATGGCGGCATAGTCTTGTCTATAATATTCGATGCTATCCCAATAAGCCCAATGCGCAATCCGCCGACCTCTTTTATCGCATACGGCTGATAAACCAGCTTCTTGGTCGCTTTATCATAGACATTATTTGCCAGCATCGGATAATTTAGCTCAGCAACCCGCTGGTTAAAAACTGCTGGACCATAAGCAAATTCCCAATGAGCTGACATGGCATCAAGTCCCAATGAATTTAAAATAGGGATCATTGCTTGTCCTTGGGTGGCGACGGCAGGATAGGTGCCATGCAGCGTGTCACCGCAATCGCAAAAAAGACAATTCCCCTGACTTTCGGCGCGGATTTTTTTTACAATTGTGGCCATGCGGGCATAACCACCCGCCTGGCGGTATACTGCATGGTCACCCTGCCAAAACAACTCCTGATGGACATCAAAATAAGCATGGGTGTCGTTCATTTGGACGATAGTTAGACTTGCTCTGTTATTTGCTTTCATTTCGGTATTTTTTAACCCAAAGAGCAGGCTTTTTTTGCCTGAAAAAAGCCCGCCCTTTGGAAGAAAACAGAAAATTCTTATTTCAGGTTACTGGCAACAAACTCCCAATTAATAAGCTTATCCAACACGGCGGCTACATAATCGGGGCGCTTGTTCTGATAGTCGAGATAATAAGCGTGTTCCCACACATCTATGGTTAGCAGTGGTTCTATACCCATGGTAAGTGGGGTTTCGGCATTGGGGGTTTTCATCACCTTTAACTTATTGCCGTCCTGAACCAGCCATGCCCAACCACTTCCAAACTGGGTCATTGCAGCTTCGGTGAGTTCCTTCAGAAAGTCATCGAACGAACCAAATGATTCCTCAATCCTTTTCATTAAAACCCCTGAGGGTTTTCCACCGCCATTGGATGCCAGACTTTTCCAGAAAAATGTGTGGTTCCAGGCCTGCGCAGCATTGTTAAAAATGCCTGTATGATCTTTTTTACCGGCTGTTTTTTTTATTATCTCTTCCAGCGGCAGGTCTTTAAATTCGGTTTCTGAAATCAGTTTGTTGAGGTTATCCACATAGGCTTTGTGGTGTTTGCCGTAGTGGAAACCAATTGTTTTTACCGAAATTACCGGCTCCAGGGCATTCTCTGCATATGGCAGAGCGGGTTGCAAAATTTGATTTTTGTTGCTCATCGTAAAACTTTTTTTTGTTAATAAAACTGTTGACTAAAAGTAGATCTATTGTTGTATACCTTTTCTTATGCAAATTCATTGAACTTACTAATCTCTTTTTCCAAAAAGTAGCTGATCACTGTTCTGATAACCACGATGCTGGCCAAAATGGCAATCTCCTCAAATGTTGGATGTATTACCGTGGCAATTATGTCAGCCGCAATCAGAAACTCCAGGGCCAGTAACAGGTAGGTAGCAAACTTATGGCGCACCTTTTCCCGCTCGCGGTAAATTGACTTATGTTCCAACCTGCTGAATTCCAACCTCAACAACCTGTAAAGGGTTAATACAACACCCCAGACAATAATGGCGACACCAAAGGTGCCAATGGTAATGTATAGGATATCAAAAACTTTATTCAGATGGGTTTCCATAAGAGTTGTTATTAAAAACCTGCCCTTTCAAGCCACACCAGTATCAGAATTATAAGCACAGCAGCCGGTACCACCACCACCCAATCGTTCACCTTAAACAGGCGCGGAAAAGTAATATCGCCGAAATCACCTTTTTTCAGTATGCCATCCTTTAATTTAGGGTATATTACCGCAAAAATCCAGGTGCCCAGGAGTATGCCCGCCAGTCCACCAACTATTGCATCCAGATATCCGTTGCCAATAGCGCCGGCAATGGTACCGGGACAGTAACCAAGAACGGCAAAGCCAACGCCAAAAATAAGGCCGCCGATCACATTCTTGCCCACCGAGCCGCTCTTGATCGAAAGCTTAATCCAGCCCATCGATTTCATCAAATAAATCCCAATCATGCCTGTGACTATTGCCGAAAGCATAATTTTCAAAACCGTATAATCGGTGAGCAGCAACTGCCCAACAATCACATCGTATTTGGTCGCTCCGCCCTTATGCAGCAGAAAGCCGAACAGTATGCCAAAACCCAACCCAAAGAATAATGGTCTTCTATCTTCCTCTTGCCTGGTTTTCGAACCTTGTTTTTTTGTTTCCATTATAACTTGGGTTTGAGTTAAGCAATAACAAAATATATGACATGAGCAGTTATGATTCCCCCGATAAAAAAGAGGATGGCCGAAACCCAGCTTGAAACGGCAAGTTGCAGTGTGCCGCTTATTCCGTGCCCGCTGGTGCAACCGTCGCCAAATCGCGCGCCGAAGCCCAGGATTACACCTCCGACCACAGCCACAAAGACTCTAAGTAATGCGCTATCGCCAAAGGCCGATGCCCAGAGTGACGGCACCCACACACCAACCTGGAAATCGCCCGAGATTATTGCCGAAAGGAAAGACCCTAACACAACACCTACAACCAGCATCCACTGCCAGTTAATTTTAAGTTTGATTTTTTTATAGTAGGGCCTTTTATCAGCTTTACCTCCTGTAATAATATTTTCAATCATACCCCCGGTCTGGGCAAACGAAGTAGAGGTGGCAATGGGTTTGCCCGAAATCAAAAAACTCAGCCAGCTCAAAATCCCAATGCCTATACCGACGGCGTAGGGCGACCAATAAGGTTCTGTAAAAATTGAAGCAATTGTTGTCATATTTTATTGTTTAAAATGTGGACTTACTTCTCCAACCTTTGAATAAAACCTCGAACCATGGGGAACTCGGCAAACATCGCATCGTTTGGTATATCCGGCTGCGCTATATCCGGTCATGCCTCCCGCAACATTGTACAGGTTTTTAAATCCGTATTGTCCTAAAATGCTTACGCCCAAACTGCTGCGATTCCCCGAACTGCAAATCAAAATAATGTCATCTTCCTTGTTCAGTTCTGTATGCCTTTCACGTAAATCGGCCACAGCAATATTGATGGCTCCCTCAATATGGGTGTCTTCATACTCCTGTGAGGCTCTCACATCGAGTAAGACAAATTTTGCCGAGCCTTTAATTTTTTCGTGCAGATCTTCCGCCGAGATTTGTGTAATATGGTTGGTTATGAATCCTTTTATCGCCCAGCCTGGCATACCGCCATCCAGATAACCCACAATACGGTCCATTCCAACGCGCCTGAGCCAGACATTTGTTTCTTCGGCTTCTTTAAAACTGTCTGACACCACCAGTAAATCTTTGTCAAGTGGCAGCACCCAGCCGGCAAAGGTTGGCAGGTTGCCATTGAAGTCAAGACTCCACGAATCGGGAATGTGCTGGCTGCCGAAGGCAAGGTAACTGCGGGTGTCAACAATTGCAACTTTTCCTTTTTCAACCATTTCCTTGAAGTTTTCTGCACTAAGCTCCTTCATGCGGGGTAGCTTTGAAACAAGGACAGGTCCTCTGCGGTTAATTTCGCTGCAACGGCTGAAGTGATCAGGGGCGGGGGGCATATCTTCGGTAAGCGACTTGATGAACGCATCCTTGTCTGTGATCTGAAGCACAGCGTTGTATTTCTTCTCGTAACCGATGGTTGAGCGCCACTTGGCACCCATTGCCCGTCCGCAAAGAGAACCGGCGCCATGTGCAGGCAGTACTTCGCAAAAGTCGGGAAGCTTTAAAATCTTATCAAACAGACTGTGGTATAATTTACCGGCAAGCTCGTCGGCCCTATCGGGGAAAAGGTCGGGACGCCCTACATCGCCAACAAACAGGGTATCGCCCACAAAAGCACATACTGGCTCTTCGCCGCGCGAAGTATCCACTACCACATAGCACAGATGTTCTGGCGTATGGCCAGGCGTTTCCAGCACTTTTATAACAATGTCTTCAATCTCTATGGTATCACCCTCGCTTAAGGGTACATGATCGAAAGCGCATTTGGCCGATTTGGCTACATAGATTTTGGCACCAGTTTTCTCTGCAAGATCCATATGCCCCGAAACAAAATCGGCATGCAGGTGGGTTTGCAGGATATGGGTAATTTTTACTCCCAGTTCACGTGCTTCATCAATGTAAACATCGATGTCGCGTTGCGGGTCAATAACGGCACAAATTTCTGATCCGGCCAGAATGTATGCACTGTGCGCAATCTTGTTGATGAAAAAATGTTTAATCAGCATAGCAAAAGGTTTTTAGTTGGTTTGAATAAAAATTACTACTGTTGGTTAAAATTTTAGATCTCTCGCTTCGCTCGAGTTGACAAGGCATTCATTTACTTAAGGAGGGAGGAAGATCAGGAACGGCTTCGCCGCCCCCCTCCAATACCAAAGCTATCTGTCACTTCGAACGTAGTGAGAAGTCTATCAAAAAGCAATCTGAAGAAAAAATTTTTCTCGGTCATTTTTATTAAATCATGAAAAAATAGAACAGAAAAACGGTAATGGTCAGAAAAAGGATGGTCATTCCACTTCCTGCCTTTATATAGTCAGCATTGCGATACCCACCCGATGACATCAGGAAGGCATTCACCTGGTGTGTGGGCAGGATAAAGGAGTTTGCGGCACAAACGGCTGCCATCAGCACAAGTGGCCTGGGGTCAATACCGGCAATACCTGCCATGCCCATTACCAAAGGGGCCAGTACAACAATTGCCCCCACATTGGAAATAAACAGAGAAAAGACGGTTGACAACACACCAACCATCAATACAATAAAAACAGGGTGAAAATCAATAACTACATTCATGATGGATTCGGCCAGGAACAGCGCGGCGCCTGTTTTTTGCATGGCCAAACCTAATGGAATCAGTCCTGCCAGCAGAAAAACCACTTTCCATTCAATAGCCTCATAGGCTTCTCCTATATTCAATACGCGGGTAAGAACCATGCAAAGAGCTCCCGTCAGAAAGGCCATGGAAATGGGAAAGCCAATCATTGCCAGGGTGATGGCAAGTACAAAGCAGCCGATTGCCGGCCACGATTTTGACTTATCTTTTTTATCCACATCAAAGGCGGTGAGCACAACAAAATCAGGGCTTTCTTTCAAATCTTTTATTTTGCCCCACCTTCCGTAAACAATCAGGGTGTCACCCGTGCGGATCTCCACATCAGAAAA
Source organism: Bacteroidales bacterium (assembly GCA_019429365.1). Taxonomy (GTDB): domain Bacteria; phylum Bacteroidota; class Bacteroidia; order Bacteroidales; family UBA7960; genus UBA7960. Next base: position 40,785 of record JAHYJD010000013.1, read on the forward strand.
ATCTCCATCCACTCTTTCTCCTTTGTTGAATAGTATTACCGGCTCAACAGCGTAGCGTTTTCTCAAGGAGTAATCCCTTATACATTTCCCGGCAAGTTCTGAAGCCGGCGGAATAATTACCTCGGCAAAACCGCTAACACTGGGGTTAAAGTCGTCAGAGAAATAGCGCGAGGCGGAGAGGTCTTCAAGTTGGAAGTCTTTTGAAAATTGCGCAATGTTCTCAACAGAACCCAAGACGGCAAGGGTTTGCCCCTCCTCAAATTTGGTTTTACGCCAGGGGGCGTAAACCACATCCTCACCCTTTCCGATACCTAACAGGTTTACATGGTATGTTTTCCATAAGCCGGCCTCTTCTGTTGTTTTTCCATTCAGTGGGCTTTCACGGGTTAAATTTAGCAACTTGATATTTTGTGGTAAATTAAGCTTCTCCACCAGCTTTTCCTGCACTGTTTTTCCTGTTTCTCCCGCTTTCTTTTTAGGTAAAACTTTACTTCCGAACAGCAAAAAATAACCTATGCCCGACAACAGAAGCACAATCCCAATAGGAGTTACGCTAAATAAATTGTAGGCTTCATGCCCTTCATTTCTTAACAGGTCGTTTACCATGATTAGCGGACCCGAGCCAACCATGGTAAGGGTTCCCCCCAGTATGGCTGCAAACCCTGTGGGCATAATAAGCGCTGATGTGGGAATTTTCGTGCGGCGCGAAACCTGCATGATGCCGGGCAGAAACAGCGCAGCTGACCCAATGTTTTGAATCAAACCCGATAGTAAACCTGTTGAAAGAGAAAGCAAGCCCACCAGGTTGCGTTTGCGGGTGCCAGCCTTGCTGATAATCAGTTTTGAAAATTCATCCATGATTCCCGTGCGGGCAATACCGCGGCCCAGTATCATCACGCTCAGCATGGCTATTGCAGCATTGCTCGAGAACCCAGAAAACATCTCCTGGGGATTTAAAACGCCTGTCCAGCCCAGCGCCAACATACAGCCAATGGCAACAATGTCAATGCGAACAATGTCGAGAACCAGCATTATTGCTGTTACACTAAGGATGATCAAAACTATAATAATGCCTGTATCCATTATTTTTAGTTTGTTCTTAGTATTAAATTACCTGTAGTGCCAAACTCCAATAACCTCCCCAAAAGGGAGGCTTATGAAGAGACAATTAGTTCAAGGAACAGGTGCAAAACGCACATAGATATAAAACCCTGGCAGTGAACCGAGTATTTACGCGATGAACTTATTTTTAATTTAACTACCTTGTTGCGCGCGTTTCATCATTAAGTCTTTTACTCTCAATGGCGTGGTTAAGATTTGTGCGCAAAGCAGGAAGTGAGGCTATTGCCCAATTTTTAATTTCTGTATCGTAGTTATCAGTGGTTGCTTTTTCGAAAGCCGAAATTGCATCTTCGTTTCTGCTTACCATCAAATCGGCATACGCCTTGTCAAAATCAACTCCGGTTTTTTCATTTAAATCGTTGTAAGCGTCTCTGACATCATTGGTTGCCGTGGTAGGTATGGTTATCGATTTGCTTCTGGCAAGTGCAGTTAACTCCCTTTGAGATTTAGTGTGGGCATCTTCCATCATCTTTCCTAATTCCTTAACATGTGTTGTTGTTCCTTTTTGCTGTGCCAGTTGTCCTAACTGAATCTGCTTCATGTTAATTTCGGCAATGTTAACCAGGAACTGTGCATCGTTTTGCTGCCTGTCCCTGTCAAATCTTGCCTCGTTTTCGTCTTGGGCAACATCTTTGGAGTCCCGCTGTTGATTTGTGCCGCAAGAGGCAACCAAAAAAATCAATGCAACAAAGGTTGCCTGAATCATTGTTTGTTTAACAAATGTGAATGTTTTCATTTTGATTTGTCTTTAATTGTTAATTATTAAAGTGATAATTATTTACAAAAATGATAAAGATAGGAAAGAAAAGCATTACATAATTTTAAAAAGGATTTACATAATTCACACATTCCTGTTTAAAGGAAAACTCAAATGTGCTTATTAGATGATGCGGTTTTGTTAGTGATAAAGCCGACATCAGAATTTAGTCGGACAAAAGTGATTGTATTTACTTCAAAATTAATCGATTATTTGAAGGTGGCAGTCATAGCCTCGTCCTCTTTCTTCTCTTCCGCAATATGGGCAATATCACCTTCCAGAATCCACCCTTTGGAAACCGCATGGTGGGCGGCTTCAACCGTATCTGTGACCAGCAACATTTTAACCCCCAGTTTTCCGATTTCCTCTGCGATTTCTAGCACCATCTTACTACTGGCCGGATCGACATCACGAATATAGACCATTTTGACCCTTCCGGGAAAATCTCTGACTACCTGCAGGTAAATTTCGGCATCATGCTGGCCTGAATCACCGATCAGGATAAAAGGAATGTCACGAATTATATCGAATATTCTTTCAATTTGAACAAGTTTATGTTCTGCGTGGCTGCCGGCAAAAAAATGCTCCCGCGACAATCCAATATCTCTCAACATCAAGGGTCCCTGCGGAAGATTATGAATGTGCATTAATTCCCGCAGGAAATCATATAAATTCCACGGAGAACTTGAGACGTAGAAGAAAGCTCCGAATTCCACATTCTCAGATGGAACAAACACATTGCTGTAAACCACCGGAGGTTTTTGGTTTTTGACCATCAATACTTTCCACCCATATTTCACCACCATTTTTTTCTAAAAATCCTTTTACCAATAATAATCCGATTCCGGCCCCTTTATTATTTTTTCTGGCTTCCGAAAGGGTTTTCATTTGGGGTTTAAATAAATTTTCCATTATTTTTTTAGTCATCCCAACTCCGGTGTCTTTAACCTGAATAATTATTTTATCATCTTTGGTTTTTGCTGAAACCGTTATCGTCCCTCCTTTTCCTGTATGTTTTATCGCATTTGAAACGATATTCTGAATGATGGAAATTAACATTTTGTCATCCGCAAACACAGAAGTATCCGACTCAATTTCTTGGTGAAGAATTATCGTATTTAGAGAGGCCGTTTCGTTTAAAGTTTCAAAGACTTTATTAATGTATTCGGTTAGTTTTATTTTTGTTGGAGAAAATACGTCGGATGCGTATTTAATTCTTGCCCACTCTACTAAATAGTCCAGCATCTCTAATTCATCTAATGATGCTTTATGCAGTCCATCAAGCAATTCCTGGATTTCATCGGGCTCCATTGTTTGAATATATTCTTTCAAATATTCTGCGGATTGAATAATAGTTGCCAGTGGACTTCTTAAATCGTGCGAAAGAATTGCCAACACGCTCTCTTTATGAGAGTTGAGATCTTCCAGGTCTTTGATATACTTTTTTATTGCATCTTCCGATTTTTTCCGCTCGGTCAAGTCGCGCAAAATTTTAACATAACCCAACAAATCTCCATCGGAACCGATAAGTGGGAAAACCACTCCATAAGCATAAAACACACTCCGGTCCTTAACAATGTGCCACCTGTTATCTGTTGCCCTGCCTTCTTTTAAGGCTGTTTCAATTTCTTTCTTCGGAATGCCAATTTTTATATCTTCTTCGGTAAAAATTATATCGAAAGGTTTTCCAATTACCTCCTCGGTTTCGTAACCAAATATTTTGGCCGAGCTAGTGCTCCAACTGTTTATGTTGAATTCATTATCCAATGTAAAAATTGAATAATCTTGTAAGCTGTCAATTATTTGGCTATAAAACTCAGCAGCTGGCACATATTTATTTTCCTTCGGATTTTCGTGTTTGATTTTCATGTGATTATTTTTTTTCGTGCGTGCGGAGCCAGGTTTTCTTTATAGTAACAACAAAATCAAAGGCATTCATTTTTGACAAGGTTCTATTGGCCGACGGGGCCGGCTACTCGATTGGCAGCAGGCATCCCTAAATTAGCCTTTTATCAAAATCTGATAATTAAGCCGCCACCCCAACCATATTGGTTATTATAATTAGCCTGGATGGAAAAATTGCGGGATAGTATATAAGAAGCCCTTATTAGCCATTCATCTTTGCCCTCAAAACTTGTGTTTTCTTCCAGAACATTGACCCAACCAAAATCTGCGCGATATTCGTATTCTCCTTCCAGGAAAAACCTCGGAAACAGATAAATTTCTTTGTCAACCCGCAGTCTGGGACGAAGTTGATGGTCTATGCTCACATCAACATTGAACATGTAAGGGGTGAAATATTTTATACCTGCTAATCCTACAGTATTAAATTCATCGTAAGAGTCGGGAATTTTATTTTCAGTATTGACACCCGCATAAATTCGCACCCAATCGTTCAAATACCGGTTAAAGCTAAATTCTACCTCTGAATTTTGGGTATAATTACTTTCCACACGCAAAATAAATTCATTACGAATACTGCTGGTGGTAAGCCTTAATTCAGAGAAATTAGAACCTAGTTGAGCCAAACCCCAAGAATAATATAGGTCTGCTTCATCAATGACTTTTTTTACCGGGAAATCTTTCATTCGTTCATCCCTTGGTGTGCCATAACTTATTATGCGTGACATACCACCCATCATGTGGTAAAGAATGTGACAATGGAAAAACCAATCGCCATATTCTTCATTGTAAAATTCAATGATTACTTTTTGCATGGGTGGTACATTTACCGTATGCTTTAATGGAGAGTGCTCCCCGTTTTCGTTGATTACCCTGAAAAAATGACCGTGAAGGTGCATCGGGTGATGCATCATGGTGAGGTTATTCAGGGTAATCCGGGTAATTTCTCCTTCTTTAATTTTTATTTTGTCGGCTTCTGAAAGCGGGATGCCGTTTATACTCCAAACGTAACGGTTCATATTACCGGTAAGGTTTAATAGCAATTCGTTTACCGGTATATCCGGATTAAAGTTCGTTTTTTCTGTTGCTTCAAGAAAATTGTAGTTAAAATGCATCATGCGTTCATGGTGATTGAAATCTCCGGTAGTGTCTTGCTCCGGCATGGTGTTATGGTTCATGTGTCCCATATCCATCTCATGATTCATTGGCATGTCTCCTTCTTTTTTATTGTCCCTATCCATTTGCATTTCCATGCCATATTTTTTCATCAGGAATTCGGGTGTATTCTTCTTTTTATTTCCTATTATAGAAGGAGCGCCCATTTTCATATCCATTTTTGCCATTTGTTTCATCATGGCCACCTTGTCGGGTCTGTCAATTACTTGTGCGGCGAATAATTTCCCACTTCCCAGATGGATGGACGTATATCCGGAGCCATCTTGTGCCGTGGCAATAATTTCGAGTTTGCCTTCGGGGATGGTTACAATGACATCAAAGGTTTCGGCAACGGCAAAGAGAAATCTGCTTTTGTGTATGGGTTGAACATCAATTCCATCGCTCGCAATCACCATTGGATTGCCTGCACCAAAATCCATCCAATAATAAGTAGAGGCAGAAGCATTTATAAATCGCAGCCTGACTTTTTCACCCGGTTTGAAATCAGGATATTCTGCCAGTTTTTTTCCATTGCTTAAAAAGGCCGGATAATAAATATCGGCTATGTCGGCTCCTTCCATCCGGTCGCGCCACATCTTAAGCTGTGCACCAAATGCTCCTTGCGCAATAGCCCTGCTCAATGGAACAGCGGTTCCTTTTTTAATTTGATACCACTCATTTCCTCTTTTGAGGTTTCGCATTACATTCATCGGATCTTCGTTGGTCCAGTCTGATAAAACCACTACCAAATCTTTGTCATAATCCAGGGTTTTCTCTTTGGGTTGAATCACAATAGAACCATACACCCCTATTTGTTCCTGTAACATGGTATGGGAGTGGTACCAATATGTGCCCGATTGATTAATAGGTATTCTGTATTGAAACGTAGTTCCGGGTTTAATTGGAGGTGTGGTCAGGTAAGGAACACCATCGAAAAAGTTTGGAAGAATTATCCCGTGCCAATGCACCGAGGTTTCAACATCCATTTTATTGATCACATTAATTACAGCCAGGTCGCCTAAATTAAACTCAAGCACCGGACCGGGAATGCTTCCATTTATGGTCATGGCTTTTGCTTTTACGCCGCCAAGTGTCATTTCATTTTGCTCAATGGTAAGGTGATATTCCTTAACAGGCCTTCCTTCTTCGCTTCTGTCAGCACCGTTTGTACCCACCTGGGCATAAGTGATTTGTGAACTGATTAAGGCTACAATTATTCCTGAAATTTTAACCAAACATTTCATATGCGTTATGTTTTACTGGGTTGCTGCTATTTATTCTGTTTGGATGAGCGTATTACGGCCCAAATTACAATGGCGACCAGAATAAGTCCTATTATCCACCACCAGCCCATTCCGAGCATCGTACCATCAATTCCATGTTGCATTTTTTTCTCCTTTCTTATTAAAATAATAACTAGGCCATAACCCAAGTTTTGCTTTATTGTCGCTGGGTTACATGCATGATTTTCGTGGTTTGATTTCCCTTCAATGTACAAAAGTACAAGATACTGTTCGTTAATATGTTACATCTTTTATTGGATGATTTATATATTTTTTTGATTTTAACCTCTTTTAATTTAATGTCAACCTGGTCTAAAACCCAGAAAAGATTGGATTTTCAACGGTTATCAAATTCCTGTTTACTACAAATTAACTCAGGTACGTGTGGCACAAGATGGTCCTCATAACGTATTATAGTTGAGGCTCCTGTGTCAAAAAGAAAATAATAATCTTCATCTTCAATCTTCACAGTAACAAATATCAAGTGTTCTTTTATTATTTTTACCATGATAACACACCCATGAAAAAACATCTACTTTTTGCAATATTATTCTGCACCACCTTTAGTATGGCGAGTGCCCAGCTTTTTGAAGAATTTGAAGACGGCATAAAAAACAGTTACGCTGCTGCCGTGGTAGAGCTGGCCAGCGGCCCATGGATGCTAAACGATGCCCTGCTTGGTACCCTGGCAGGCGATAAAAAGAACGGGCTGAAATCGGTCCGTATCCGCAATGGTTTTATAGCCATGGAGTTTGACCACCCTGGTGGCCTCAGCGAGGTATCATTTTATGCCGCCAACTACGGCGACAATAGCGGGGGTGTGCTGGAGGTGAGCTACTCCGCCGACGGGGGCAACTCCTGGACTGCACTGGGCAATCCCCTCACCCTGGGCACCACCCTCACCCAATATACTTTGCAGGGAAGTGTGCAGGGCAATGTGCGCCTGCGCTTTGAAAAAACTGCCGGCGACCGCATCAACGTGGACGATGTGCTTATCAACGATTATATTGAAGTAAGCGACGGGCCGGCCCTGCTCTTTCGTATCAACCAACTGCCTTACAACAGCGGCAGCACCTTCAATTTCGGCATGAACACTGGCAACGCCACCGCCCAGCTGCAGTTGCGTAACACTGGCGAGCAGGAACTGGTGATTTACGCTCACCAATTCAGCGGCACTGAGTTTACCGTGGATGGCGACCTTAATGTAAGTCTTGCCCCCATGGAAAGCGCCAACTTTACCCTTACTTTTCAGGCTCAGAGCCCCGGCGAGAAGGAGGAGTTGCTTATGCTTACCACAAACGACCCTGACAATGCGGAATATATCATCTACTTCAACGCTTTTGCCCTTGATACCAGCAACCCCATTGCAATAGCCGACGCCCGGCAGCTGCCCGTGGGCACCGAGGTAACGGTGACAGGATGGCTCACGGTAGCCGGAGAGTTTGGCGGGCCGGCCTACTTCCAGGACCATACCGCCGGTATCGCCTGGTACAACGGCGCGGTGATGGCCAATGAATGGCTGGTAGGAGGCGAAATCGGCGACTCCATCGTGGTGACCGGAGAGCTGGGTCGCTTCAACAACCTGGTGCAAATTGTCAACGACACCTACTTTGAAACCTTCCCATACGCCCATCGTGAGATAGAACCCATTGAAATCACCATCGCCCAGATGAACAGCGGCGACTACGAAGGCTGGTTGGTTAATATTCCCCATGTAGAGTTTGAAACCACAGGCGTATTCGCGGGCAATACCAACTATATCATCCACGATGGTGCGGCAGAGGGTGAGCTGCGGGTGGACGACAACACCAATATTGCCGGCAACCCAATCCCCACCGGTCCGGTGGCGGTAACCGGACCTGCCGGACGTTTTGTGAACACTCACCAGATATTGCCCCGCTTCACCCAGGACATCGAGCCTCTGAGCGGAGCTATCATTTTGTCGGCTCCACCGTTTGAAACGGCCGCTACCCCCACCAGCATCAGCTTTGCATGGCAGACAGAGCATGCCGGGCACTCGGAAATCCGCTACGGTACTACCCCCAGCCTGGAGCTGGGCAAGGTGATGGAAGAAACCCACACCACCTCCCACCAGCTTACCCTCACCGGGCTGGAACCGGCCACCCTTTATAAGGTGCAGCTGCGCTCTGCCTTTGACGCCGACACCAGCGCCACGGCACTATACATCACTACTACCGCTTCGCCTGCCGGCACCACCGGAGAAATACGCTCTTACTTTAATAAGGATGTGGCCCATGCGTTGGCCTCTTTTGGCCCGGCACAGCAAAATGTGAACTTTGCTCAAAAACTCATTGAATACATTGACGCGGCAGAACAAACGGCCGAGTTTGCCTTTTACAACATCAGCGGCGATGTGGGCGAAAGCATCGCGCAGGCAATACTACAGGCCCATCAGCGGGGTGTGCAGGTGCGGGTTGTCGCATCAGGCCACACGGGCACCCCGATTGCCGTGGTTAGCTACCTGCAGAGCCAGGGAATAAGGACCGCACAGAGTTGGGGCGCAGCGCAAATGCACAACAAGTTTGCCGTGTTCGACGCCCACCACAGCGAACCAACCCGCCCCCATGTTATCACCAGTTCATGGAATGCCACCGACCAAGGCACCCATAGCCAGTACCAAAACATGGTAATCATTCAGGATGTGGCCCTGGCACGTGCCTATCTCAAAGAATTTAACCAGATGTGGGGAGGCACTACGGGCGATTACAACGCAGCACTGGCGCGCTTCAGCGACAGTAAATTGGTGGTAAATCCTTCAGTATTCTGGATAGGAGAAGACCAAACGCGGGTGGAAGTGTTTTTCAGCCCACAGTCCAATGCCGAGGCCCATATGAACCGCGTGCTTTCCACGGCACAGGAAAGCATTCATCTGGCCCTTAACCTTATCACCCGCCGCTCGCTGGCCAACACCATTCGCCAAAGAGAGCAGGACGGTGTAGTGGTACGTGGAGTTATCGGCTCCACCGGTGAGCAGGGCAGTCAGTTTTCTTTTCTCAGCTCCTGGGCCGATGTGCTTTACTTCCCCCAAGGAGAGTTTGGCCTGTTGCACCACAAATACGCCATCATCGATGGCAAGAACGGAGGTCTGGATTCCAAGGTGATTACCGGCTCGCACAACTGGTCGTCCAACGCCAACTTCACCAATGATGAAAATACCATCATCATTTATAACTCACGTGTGGCAAACGAGTATTTCCAGGAATTTGCCGCGCGCTACTGGCAAGCTGGCGGGCAGGCACAGTTTGAGGTTACCACTACTGTGGAGGAATACCCACCCCTGGTGCCCTCTTCCAATGAAAGCCTGCGGGTGTATCCCAATCCCTTTACCCGCCACACGCAAATCGCCTTTACTTTTGACCGCCCTACCCGGGCCGACATCCGCATCTACGACCTTACCGGGCGCCAGGTGGCCCTGCTCTCCAACAACCAACTGTGGGAAAGCGGAAGCCATACCTTGCCATGGGATGCCTTTCACCTGCCCCAGGGTATCTATATCTGCCGCATGCAAACAGAAAACAGTTTGCCTAAATCCTTGAAGTTGATGTTGATGAGATAACGTTCGGGGTGCTATAATATGCTGGCAATGGAATTATTTGCTCCATTTATTCATCTGCTCTAGGTAATTCATTTGTATTGTAGAAGGAATTATGGCTTGACGAAAATTCTCAGTCAAATCGCTTTTCATCAGCAGTTTACTTGCAAGCTTTACTTCGTCTAATGACTCCCAATGCATAATCATTGTCCATGAGTTATTTCTCCCTTTCACAAGTTCCGAATCAATATAACCAGATTGTAACATGTGAAATCTATGAAGTGGTCTAATGTCTTCGGACAGTTTTTTCTTCAAAGTTAATTGTTTTGTAAAATGAGGGGGTCTGGGGGAGACTCATAACTTTCAGCATTGTAAGTTTCTTTTTTAAGCTGCCGCCAGATACCGCTCTGCAGGCGGGTTGTAGGCCAATTCGGAGTGCTCTCTTTTCAGGCAAAAAGTCAAAAATCTCGTCAATTGACCTTAAAATATCTTCAAGCCAAGCGTTTATTTTGTTATCCATACAGCACAACTTTTGACTCGTCAATTTCCTTTCTGAAAAATGAGTTTTTTATTCCACGTTCTTCTATCAAGTTGCACTTTCCTGTCAAGTTACAAGTACTTTTGAAACGAGATGAAACGCTCGATAACCCACTGACTGCCAAATGTTTTATATACGATGTGTGTGCGTTCGTGTTTATATTTTCCTCCAAATTGTCTTTGCTGTTGCACAGGTTTTATCAGTTCCTTCTATTTTTATTGTGTGCAGGAATGATTTGTCCATTGTTTGATTTGTATCATTTTTAATCATTGAAACGATTGTTTGCCCTAACAGTGCTTCTGCAATAAATCTACCATCGATA
>JAHYJD010000118.1 GCA_019429365.1 Bacteroidales bacterium
GGCTTTCAGATTTAGTTATAAATGGATTGCAGTTATTTCTATGATCATTTACATACAAATAGCATGCCATATGTAAGCATATTTAATGTTTTAAATTTATAAATCAAAAATCGTTGACCGTTGATCATAAATCATAAAACCTCCCCCTCCATTGGTTAGCAAATATTCCAATTTTGGGTACACCTAAGCTTTTTCAACACTGTATCAATAACCTACAATATTTTTATTTAAACCGTATCTCGATCGTATTTCGACCGTATAATTACGGTTGAAATACGATCGAATTATGGTAGATGTTAAAATTTGATTATATTTGTTTGCAGATCAGGCATTTTGTTTTCCCATAAAAAATGAAACACAATGGCTTATGCAAAACAAGGATTGCTGGGCGAATTTAAGGGCCGGCTTGGCAACACGGTAATTTATGAGGTGTATGGCAAAACCAGGATTCGCCTGAAGCCTTCAGTAAAACCTCCACCCGCCACCGGGGCTAAAAAACAGGCCCAGGAAGATTTTAAACTGGTTATGAGTCTGATGCAGGCTACCAAGGCTTTTGTCAGGATCGGCTTTTACGACCAGGCCGAGGGGCGTTCGGCTTTCCACGAAGGCCTTTCATTTAACCTCAACAGCTACCGTCAGGCGGAAAATAAGGATATTGGTGCATGGCTGCAGCTAAGCAATGGTCAGCGGGCAGGTGCCCAAAACCTGGCAATTCAGAGAGAAGGAAAGAAGGCCATTGTAAGCTGGGGTGCACCAGAGCCGGGAAAAGTGGCAGCAGGAGATGACGCTGTTTTGCTATTGGCGCTAAACACCTGCAATTTCGACTGCAACTGGGTCCTGAGTAAATATCAGCGCAGCCAGCAACAGGCCGAAATCATCTTGCCTCCTTTAAAGGAGGATGAAGAGTGCCTGGTTTTTGTGGCTTTTAGGAAACAGCTGCAGGTGAAAAAAGACATAAGGAATATCAGCGCTAGTCAGGTGGTATAAGGTTTAAGTCTGCCTTCCGCAGGCAGAGTTCAAATTTAAGGTTTGATGTAAAGGTAGAAATTTGCAGGTACGACCTCCCCTTTGATTCCCTGGTTCAGGGATCAGGGGAGGTAGCGGTGCTGGTGGAAGTCTTTTGGTAATAGAAGTCCGGATTTAGGATTTAGTAACCTTTCTCCATATCATATTAATTTCTTAGCGGTTTTTGTGCCTTCATTGTGGCGTATTTTGCAATAGTGGTATCACAAAGAAACAAAGAAGCCTTGAAAAACCCGAAAAAGATAATGCCTCTGGTTAAACCTGTTCATGGGATATGAAAGGGTATTTTCAGGCCAACATTGGCAATAAAATCGTAATTTTGTTTTAAACCCAAAAATTTATTGTAATGACCTCCCCCTTGATTCCGATCCTTGCACGACGGCCGCTTTTCGTTTGGTTATACGGAATGGGGCTGCTGATGATGATTGCCTTGGGCTGTAGCCGCCCCGACAAGGGGTCAGAAGACGCAGAAGCATTGCTTTCGGAAGCCGTGGAGCTGATTCGTATGGGTGAGCCTCCGGAGGACCTGGCGCATAAATACAGCGACAGCCTGATTATTTCGGCCTTTCTTAGCCTGGCAAAAGATGCTTCGGGGGAAGACCTGCAAACAAAATGGGGATACTATACACAAGCCCTGGACTTTGCAAAGGAACGGGAGCTGGAGCGTGCGGCGGCCGACATTTCGGTCCGCATTTTCCTGGATAATGACCTGATCTACACCGATTTCCCCATCGACAGTTTGCTTCAGCAAGCAGCAGTTATTTATGAAGCCGAGCGCCTGCCGGCCAGGGAGATGGATGTCTATCGCTATTTAGTGGTATCGGCATTTCAGAAAGGTAATTACAGGAAAGCCCTTCAATATTCGACCCAGGCCATGGAGATAGGGGCAGCGCACGATTTCGGGGAAAAGACAGCCATCCTGCACAGCAATATGGCTTTGATACACACCAAGATGGGCGATTACGAAAAGGCCAATGAATACAATTTCAATGCCTTGCGCATTTTCGAATCGCTGGGAGACCCGCTGCAGATTGCCAGGGTGAACCTGAGTGTGGGCACGCTGTTTATCCTGTTAAAGGAAAATGAAAAGGCAGGAGCTTATCTTCAGCGGGCCCTGGAGGCTTTCCGTGAGGTGGATGACCTGCGGGGTCAGAGCATCAGCCTGACCAACCTGGCCTCTATTTACAAGCAAGAGGGCAGTGATCAGCTTGCCCTTGAAAGTTACCAACAAGCCGTTGCCATCGATAAGCAAATCAATGACCTACAGGGTATCTCGTCGAATTACAGCGGAATCGGCGACATATACCTTTCGCGTGGGGAGTACAGGACGGCAATGGATTATTACCAGAAATCGCTGGAACTGAAGAAAACGACCAATGACAAGAGCGGGGAAGGCGATGCCTACCTCAAGATTGCGAGCATCAGGAAAAACCAGGGGCAGTATGGGGAGGCTATCCAATTGGTGAGGCAGGGGCTTGAGCTGTTTGAGGAAACCGAGGAACTGAACAAACAGCGTTATGCCCTGGAGACTCTGGCTTCACTATACGAAAGGGCGAGGGATATCAGGGCTGCCCTACCCCTGTACAAGCAAAGTTATATTCTGAAAGACAGCCTGATAGACATTGAAAAGGCTATCAATATTTCATTACTCGAGGAAAAATACCTGAACGAAAAGCTTGAACTGGAGAACCTCTCGCTAAAGTTTCAGGGGGAGCTGCAGGAGACCCAGATCAGGAACAAGAAGCGGATGCTGAACATTTACCTGATCGGGCTGGTGCTCTCCGTATTGGCACTGCTGGTTCTTTATTTCCAGTACCAGAGGAAAACCAGGGCGTTTAAGGTGCTTGCCAAAAAGAACCTGGACCTGATCAACAAGGAACAGCAGATCAGGGTGATGAAAACCAGGCTTGAGGAGGAAGAGGTCGAAAGAACGGTTGTTTCGATATCCGATGATAAAAAGCGCAAGGTTTTGCAAAAACTGGAAAAGTTCATGGAGGAGAAGAAGATTTTTACGACGTCCAACCTCACCATTGACAAATTAGCCAAAAAGTTAAACACCAACCGCACCTATCTTTCGCAAATCATCAACAAGGAGTATCATTTGAAATATCCTGACTACATAAACAAGTCCAGGGTAAATGAGGCGATGCATTTGTTGTCGAACTTAGAGATGACCTCCAGGTTCAGCATAGAGGCCATCGCAAAAGAAGCGGGGTTTAACACAATTTCCAATTTCAATTCGGTATTCAAAAAACACACGGGGATCACCCCTTCCCTTTTCGCCAAGAAAGATGAATATCAAGCCATTATACTACCCTAAGACTTCTCCAAATATACCAATTTGGAACACTATCCTTCGGAATCCTGAACAGGAAGCTGTTTCTTTGTGTGTTAAAAACTTCCAGTCAAATACCTTAAAAAAAATGAAGAGAAAAACTGCTACACAAAAATTATTAAAACTATTCCTTGTGGTCATAGGAGTAATCCTGATGGGTTTTAATGCCCGGGCGCAATGGATCCTGAATGAAGGATTCGAAGGAGGTGCCATCCCCTCGGATTGGACGGTGCTCGATCTGAACAACGATAATATGAAATGGAGTGCTTATAATTATGGTGCCAATGCCTATTCGGGCAACTGGGTAGCCACGGCCGACAGTTATACAGCCAACAACAATGACTGGCTTATCACGCCACAGTTAAGTATTTCGGAAGGTGATGTTTTCACTTTTTATGCCAGGGCCTGGTTTGGCACTGAGAATCTGAACGTCAAGCTTTCCACCACAGGTATTGCAGTAGCCAATTTCACCGTGACGCTGCAGGCCATAACGGGGCTTGGAACCGGCTGGACCCAGTTTACCTACGACTTGAGTGATTATGCAGGGCAGCAGGTTTACCTGGCCTTCCACTGGGTGATGAACACCTATGGAATCGTAGTGGATGACATTAAGGTGGGTCAGCCTGAGGCAGTGGATGCGGGAGCCGCGTCGATCACGTCACCCTGGAAGTACCCCCTGGTTAACCAGGCTGTTATTCCTGCCGGTACCATTAAGAATTACGGGGTGTCGGATATGGATGTGGAGATACCTGCGACTTTCCAGATCAGGGACGATGCCTTCGAGGTGGTATACGAGTCTACAGCCATCCATACAGGGATATTGGCTCCCGAAGAAACCGCTCCTCTTGAGTTTGAGGAGTGGACCCCCACCACGACGGGCCTTTACCAGGCACGCTTGTTTACCAACCTGTCAGAAGATTCGAACCAGGTAAATGACACGATCACTTTTGATTTCCAGGTGGTGGAACACCAGGGCACGGGTGGCCCCGATGCCCAGGGCTACGAGTGGATCAGCAGCCTGGTGGAAGGAGGTCCTGAATACAACTGGATCGACATCAGCGAAACGGGAACCTCAGCCATAATGTATAATGTCAATACCTTCTCGGGCGATGATAACTTTTCAGAACCCATTTCCATTGGATTCGATTTCCCCTTTTACGGCTTAGCCCAGGCAGAATACCATGTGGACATCAACGGGGAATTGCTGTTTGGCAGTGCCAATTTCTGGTATAAGCCTTTCCCGGGTAATGGCTGGGACAGTGACGGGAATCCTTTTGGATACCATAAACCCATTCCGGGCTATACACAAATGCCCAACCTGGTTGCGGTATTCTGGGATGACCTGATGGCCGATGAGGGCACGGGGGATATTTTCTTCCAGTCGTTTGGAGAAGCACCCAACCGTTATCACGTGATTCAGTGGAATAACCTTCGTTTTGTTGCAGGCAACGGCGGGTCTCCCACCCTGCAGTTCCAGGTGATCCTGCATGAGAATGGCGAGATTGTGATGCAATACAAGAATGTGGATAACGGGCAGACTGGGAGCAACATTCCCCATGTGTTTGGTCAGTTTGCCACCGTCGGCATCCAGAACCAAACTGCAGATGCAGGCCTGGCATACCTCAGGCCGGATGTGCAGAACAACCAGTATTTTGGGCCTGTTCCTCCGGGTAACCTAATCCAGAATGAGATGGCTATCAAATTTTTTGTTGGAGCGGATCTGTTTGAGCCTCAATTTACCCATACCGAGGTCTGGAACACTTTTGAACAGAGCATGAACCTGACGGCCACCTTTACGGATGTTTCGGGCATTGCCAGTGACACGCTTTATTACAACCATGGTGATGGCTGGCAAGCCCTGACGCATACCTCCTTTGAAGAGCCCAATATTTATCATTATGCCCTGACAGACTTGCCCAAGGGGGTTACCGTAGCGTATTACTTTATAGCCCATGACCAGGCAGGAAACAGGGGTGAATACCGAAAAGAAGAAACGGAAGATTACGCTTTCAAGGTCCTTCCCACTGCCGACACCAGGGTATTGCTGGCCTCGCCGGGTACTAGACCGGGGTTCAGTGATTATCAGAGCAATGAAT
Source organism: Bacteroidales bacterium (assembly GCA_019429365.1). Taxonomy (GTDB): domain Bacteria; phylum Bacteroidota; class Bacteroidia; order Bacteroidales; family UBA7960; genus UBA7960. The sequence continues at coordinate 5,455 of JAHYJD010000118.1, forward strand.
ACAACAAGTATGTGATGGCTCTTGATGAAGCAGGCGTTGCCTATGATTTCTACAACTGGGCTGCTTACGAGACCTATCGTTTTCCTGATGAGTACAGCATCATCATTTCCTATTCGCCCAATGCAGTGAGCAACCAGGTGCATGACACCCTATCGCTTGCCCTGATGACATTTATGGATATGGGTACGGAAGCCAATCCCAAAAATGTATTTATGGCTGCTGACAATATGGCCAGTGCTGCCCACTCATTGCCCAACAACAGTCCTTTGAGGAAGCTATATTCTGCCTATTTCAGGGGAGGATACCAAGTGCAGCCCAATCCCCCGATCTTTGGAGGTGGTGATGGGATTGGCGGACCCAACCATACCGGATATTCAAATGGCAGCATCATAGGAGTGGCAGGATCACCTATTGGCTCTGAAGGCGTGGAATTGCCCGTATATTCCAATTCGCCTGATGTGATCTATCCCAGGGAAGCCCCTGAGATGTATCACGGAGAAATTAACAACCCCCTAATCGTGCCCTCTACAGGATTTAAGTTTCACGCCGGCCCCATCAATGGCGATGCCTATTCGAAGGGACAGGCCAGTGCCATTTGGCTCAATAACCTCATTTACAAGTCGTTCTTCATGAGTTTCGACCTCTCGCAGTTTACCAATGATTCAGACATCAATACCATGATAGCTGAGGCACTGGTATGGTTTGGCGTCGATGATCCGGTAAATTATGTCATCACAGCCACTGCCGAACCCCAGGAAGGCGGTCTGGTGGAGGGTTCAGGCACCTATCCTGAAGGGAGCACTGTAACCCTTGTTGCATCGCCCAACGCCGGTTACAGCTTTGTGGAATGGACAGAGGACGGTGAAGTGGTTTCGACCGAAACGACCTACAGCTTTATTGCTGCAGCCGACCGTGACCTGACAGCCCACTTCCTGCTTGAAGAATATGTCATTGATGTTACAGTAGATCCCGCTGAAGGCGGAACCGCAGAAGGTGCAGGAACCTATACAGCAGGTTCAACGGTAAGCCTTTTGGCCATTCCCAATGAAGGATACGAATTTGTAGAATGGAAGGAAGGCGAAGAGGTGGTCTCAACTGAAACGACCTACAGTTTTGCAGCGGAGGCTGACCGTTCACTCGCGGCACATTTCCAGCTTCAGCAGTTCAATATTGAAGTGTCAATAGAACCCGAAGAAGGAGGCACGATAAGCGGTGCCGGCACCTATACCTGGGGCGAAACGGCTGTGCTGACAGCCACTCCTGCCGACAATTTCATCTTTGTGAACTGGGAAGAAGACGGGGTGGAGATCTCGACTGATGTGGAAATATCATTTGATGTAAGTTCCGATCGTTCATTGGTGGCCCATTTCCAGAGCACGGTTTCCACAGGTGAAATTCCTGAAGCCTTCAACATCAGGATTTATCCCAACCCTGCATCTCATTTGCTGACCATTGAGCTGGAGCAGGCAATGACCCATATGGAGGTTTACAATCTGGCAGGCAGCCTCATTGCCCGGGAAACCATTGAAGGGCAGCTTCACCTGAGCCTCGATGTATCAGGCTTTATTCCGGGAAGCTACATCATCCGCTTTGTATCTTCAAGGGGTGAAGTCTCCTGGCAAAAACTGCTGATAGCAAGATAGTTTGGCATAACTTTCTGAACCACTTAAAAGAAACCGTTCCAGGGAAAGCCCGGAGCGGTTTCTTTTTTGATAACACCGGGCAATTCACTTTTCTGAAGAGGCAATCTTTCATTTTGTCAGATCGTTCTCAAAAGAAAAAATAAAAAAAATTCTTACCTTCAATAATAAGCTCTTTTCCCGGTTATTAATTTAATGAAAGATGAACAGAAAATCCAGGTTGATCTTAAGTATAGCCTTCCTGAGCTGGTTACCGGCCAGCCAGGCGCAGCAATGGGTAAGCAAGACCTATGCTTACGACAGCATAATGAATATCACTTACGGTGCTGCCATTGATTTTAACGGGGCGGAAACAAACCTTCAGTTAGACCTGTACAATCCAGTTTGCGACGACCCTGAAGGTGTTTCGCGTAAGCCCCTGGTAATTTTTATTCACGGGGGGGGGATTCTTGACTGGCAATAAGGGTGAAGGAACG
>JAHYJD010000119.1 GCA_019429365.1 Bacteroidales bacterium
TTTAAATTTTTTAACTTCCTGTATTGTAGTTGTTTTGATTGTAAGGTTTCGCCATTTTTACGGTTTTGGGCAGGCGAAAAAACATCCAAAGTAATGAAAAAAAAACGAAAGTGAGACCGATTATCAGGTCAATTTGAACTTTACGAAGGAATTCCAATGCATTGAAACACCATAAATCGCAGGTTTTAATCTATAATTTTGGCTTGATTGGAAACTGAAACGGGTATGCTGTCATAGAAAACCGCATACCCGTTTTTATCTTTTTTTAATCGGTGATTACCAATTTCAGTATCCTTGCTTTGGCGAGGCTACGCACCTGAATAAAATAAATGCCCTGAGGATATCCGCTGGTGCTAATTTGCAGCTCATCGCCGTTTTCCAAACTCCCGGGTTCAAAGACCGCTACTTGCTGTGCCTGTGCGTTGTACAGCACAATAGAGGCGGCTGCCAGGCTTTCGTTGAAACGCAGTCGCACCTGGTCGCGGGCCGGGTTGGGATACAGCTCCAGGGCAGGCTTCCCTTCTTTGGTCAGAGGCACCGAGGTGGGGTCGGAGGTGAACGATGCCGTAAGGCTCACATTTCCGGCAGGCATTACAAACGAATATTCGAGTTGGTTGCTGAGCATATTACTGCCCTGTATCCAACCATTGAATAAATAGCCCAGGTTAGGATTTGCCTTCAGCGAAACGGCTTGACCGCTAAGATAACTGCCGGCTCCGGTAAAGGTGCCCGAATAGTCGGGGTTTACCGTAACCGTAACATTGTAGGTAATGGCATTGGCGCTTAGCAGTTCAATCTTGTCGAGGGCAAAGAAGCCTTCGCCCTGACCTGCCACCTGGAAGGCAATTCTAACGTTTTCCTGGTTTGCAAAATCTTTCAGGTTTAAAGTGGTGCTTTGCCAGCTTAAATTTGCCGTGCCTGTGGCGAAAACCGGATGCATATTGCTGTCCCAAACCTTGCGGAAGGAGGTTCCGTTTTTGCTGACCCACACCGTGAGTACCGGTGAGGAGGCCTGTTTTATTCCGTTAAACTTAAACCGCAGGGCAGGCTGAGCCTGTTGGCCCAGGTTGGCAGCGGGCATTACCAACCACTGGTCGGTCTGGTTACTTCCTGCCGGCAACACGCTGAAAAACTGGTCCCCTTCGGCGGGGTTGATGGTGTTTCCGGCCACCTGCAGCGAAGTGTTGAGTTGCCAGGCTGCATTACCATAGTCGAGCCAGCACTGGCTGCTAAAGCTGCTGCCGAAGGTTTGAACATAGGGAAATTGCCCAATGGTTTCTCCGCAAGGAGCAGCCCTGAGCATGTATGCCCTTGGAGAGGGCTCTGATTCGCCTGAGGAGTAATTGGCCGTTACTTGGTAATACGACAGGCCATCAAGGGGTGAGTTGTCTGTGTAAGAAAGCACCTCTGTGTTGGTAGTGCTGTGAATGTTGCTGCCATTGCGAAACACGCGGTAGCCCGAAGGTGGGGCGGCATTGACAATGAGTTCGGCCTCAGTGCCTGGTTCATAGCTGCTTGCCTGCGATTGGTCCATCAACTGGTCGAGGGTTGTGCTGCTCAGTTCCATCAGCTCATTGCTCTTGCTGGCTTCCACAAAAATGCGGGTGAGATAGGTGTATGAACCAGCCATATTGTTGGCATTGTGGGGGGTCCAGTTGTCAGCCGATCCATAAAACGAATAGCCTTGACCGAAATTTACCTGGCGCATGAGCGAAGAGGGATGCCCGCTGGCATCCACCGGCCTTACGGCCACATAGAAATAATTGTCGAGCACCAGGGCCTGGGGCAGGCTGTGTTCGATCACCTGTTGGCTTACGGCTATGAGCACCGGCGATTCGTAAAGCAGCGTTAGGCCGTCGGAGGCATATATCTTGAAAGTAAACTGGTTGTTGGGCCAGGGGTAGCTGGAATGTTGCACAAACATGTGCGAAATTTTCGAAAGGGTGAGCGGATAATTAAGGCCAAACATGGGTGCGTCAAACACTACGGCCCGCTCTGGGGCCGACCAGGTAAGGTGTGAGTAATTGTTCACGTAAGTGAACCAACCTTCGGGGTTGGGCGCCGAACCGGGTTTGTACCAATTTACAGTAACCTGGTTGTCGTTTTCGGTGGTGGTTTCCACAAATCCCGGTGAAGGGAAATTGTCGGCATAGGGGTCGAAGCCAAACACCTGATCTACACCGGTATTAAGGGGATCGAGAAATGAGGCCACACGTGACTGGTCTGAAACGCCATTTTTATCCCAGTGGTACCACATTTTTCCATAGTAATCGGGCGACCAGGGGTTGCTGCACGAGGAGGACCCACCGGTCAGGGTACCGATGATCAGCCCCTGCGAGTTAAAAATCGGAGATCCCGACGAACCGCCCTGTACTACACCATGCCCGGTGGCTGTGGGTGTCCAGGAAACCCGCCAGGCTGAGTTGGCAGCCATTTGCTGTCCGCTTACCAGGGGGTTGGAACTAAGGAGCTGGGTATTGTAGGTGGAAATCTTCTTGGCATCGCCGGTGGGGTGGTGAATGCCCACACCCGAAAAGCTGGTGTTGTTGGTTCGGTTCCAGCCGTTCCAGTAGGGGCGCCAGTGCGGGGGTGGGTCCTGGTGCAGCATCATCAACCTGAAGTCAGATCCTCCTTCGATGGGAGCAAGTGAAAGCAGGTCGGCACCCACGATCAAATGCTGGGGCGGGGTGCCCACGTTTTCGCAGGCAGGGCGCTCATAGTTGAAATAGAATTGCCAGTACATCATGTCGCGCTCGTTGGCGTTGGCGCCGCAGTGAGCGGCCGACAAAAACATGGGCGAAGCATCCTGGGCGGTATTGTTGACCAGTGAACCCGTGCACCAGAAATAGCTGGTGCCAACCCGCATGAGCATTCGGGCCACGCCGCGCTTCTGGTCCTGCCAAATGTTGCCTTCCTGGCAGTTGATATTTATATGGCAGGGCTCGGCATCGCCCAGTCCCTTTTCGCCATCAAAAACATTCACGCCTCCGCCATAACCCAAATATATGGCGCTCTCGAGTTGCAACAACCCAAACACGGGTGCATTTGCCTTGCCTTCATAGTAGGGTTCCTGATATTCGATAATTACCGTTTGACCGGGAATGACCTGGGTGGAGAAAATCTGAAATTCGTTGTTGTTGTGATGGTCGAAGGCTCCCAGTACCACCGACTTGTCGGGGTTGTAAACAAAAAGGCGGGCACCTTCCGATAGTTCGAAAGCGTCGAAGTTGAGGCCTACACCCAGTGCTCCCGGCACATGAATTTGCTGCCGCCAAAGGTGAATGTTACCGTTCACTACTTCCCACTTGCCGCTGCTGGCTGGGTTTAGCGCTGTCTTTACAGCCCACCCGGCAAAGAGCGCCAGCCCGGGCTCATATACGCCAAGGCTGCTGTTTTTTTCGGCCTGCTGCGCCGGGCTTAGCTCAAGGGTAAGCTGCGGTACCCCGGCCCCATCAAGGTTATGTTGCGAACTAAGTGGAAGACCGCCCTGCGAAATTTGGGCAAAAGCACTCGGTATACCATATATTAATAGAGTGAGCAATACAAGGAAAACTGAACTGCGTGCTGACTGTTTCATTACTTTTGCAGAGGATTAAAAATTATCGGGTGAATAAAAAATTCGCTCGTCTCATTTTAACACAAAAGGCAGGCTTCCGGTTTAAAAAGAGGCCACCAAAGATAAATAAAATGGTTGAACTCAAAGCCTGTCCGGAAATTACAAACAACCTGAAACAAGTTGTATTTGAAAATGGATACATAATTACTTTCATAAATAACTGATTAGTTGTATATTAATATAATGCTATGTCGTTTTTTTTGAAATATTAAGAACCTTGCCAGACCAGTCATTCCGAAAAAATCAGGAATAATCATTAATATTGCAGAGAAATTTTGTTCTCTGCCGGGTTTGTTAAAAAGTGAAAATAATAACATGAGAAAATTAACGACATTATCGGTGCTAAGCATCTTTTTTTTCTTCTCTTCCCATGCTCAGCGTTTGCCGCATTACCCATCTGAGGTGCTTGCACCACCGCAGTTATTTATTGAGAAAAACCTTGGCCCCGATACTCTTTTACCGGGTAACTGGGAAACTGCCACCGGGGTAGCCATGCATGCCTGGTCTGATAATAACGGGTATTTTTTTGGTACCAATAGTTATGGTGATATAGGATATGGCCAGCGTTTTGATGTTACAGAGCCCTATGAAATTCTGAAAGCCATTTTCTGGATTGGAGCCAGGCTGGGTGAGACCGGTGAGGTGGTTTTTTCCATTTGGGATTTTAAAGGAACCAAACCCGGTGAAGTATTGGCTAGTGTTGCCGTTTCTATGTCCGAAATAAATGCCTCTCAGGAATTTGAACAAGCCTTGGTAGTTGAATTCGATGAGCCGGTTACAGTGACTGGCAATTACCTTATTGGCGCCGACATAAGTGGTTTGAACCCCTTTGAACCAGATGTTTATGCACTGGGAAACTACGCTTCTACGCAGGAAAACGGCACAAATCTGGGTTATGCTTACATTAAGGAGGGAAGCCAGTGGGTTTCTGCATTAAACTTCGAGCTCGATGTGGATATTGCCATTTTTCCCATTGTAAATTATGTGGAAGCTTATTCGGTTACCTTAAACCTGGACATGACCGGGGTGGAGAATTTTGACCCGGAAGAGAACAAGGTTTTTGTTTCAGGAAACTTTAATCAATGGATTGAGCCAGGTACTCCAGGTTCTATTGAAATGGCTAAGATACCCCGCGAAAACGAGGAAGATCCCCTGATTTATAGCTGCACTCTTCCTTTCGTCCGGGTGGGCGAGATGTTGTATAAATATTATTCCGATGCAATTGGCCAAGGCTGGGAAGGCGCCGAATGGGAAAACGACTCCAATCGTTCGGTTTTTATTGATCAGGATATCGTGCTGAACGACATTTGGGCAAACCTGGTGGTCGGAGTAGATGAAATAATGGCTCAGCCAATATTTCGTGTGTTTCCCAATCCTGCTTCACATTCCATCCATGTAAACGGTAAGTACCAATTGGATTATCTTCGGATTTTTGACCTGCAAGGAAAATTAATTTTCCAAAAAGAAATCTTGGGCGATGAGGCTTCCGTAAATATAAGCTCCTGGCAGCAAGGTTTGTATCTATTGCAATTGATCTCGGGTTCGCAAACCAGCACCCATAAAATTTGGGTAATCCATAATAACCTGTAAGCATTAAATGCAGCAAAGCAACATGCGAATAATGTTTACTGGATCTTGTATGTTGTATTGCTGGCTTAAAGTTTTTTTTAAAATAACCTTGGCATTCTTGTTTCATTTACTATTTTTGCTACGTTAATCAATGCTATGAGACAATTTTTTAAAAGGTTGGAAAAGTTTTAATCAAATTTATTGCATTTAATAGGCTACCAGGCTTTTTAATTTTTTTGCTCTATGCATTTAATTTTTTTCACCAATCAAATCTTTTGTTTTACTAAAAAATCTTCACTATGAAAAAAATCTTTACAATTGCGTTGGTATTAATGGTTTTTCTGTCCTTTGGGCAGCGTCCCGGGGTGGTTTCTTCCCTTGACATGCAAAAATCAACTTTTGGGGTGGTGCAGACCCCAAAAACCGAGGTTGATACCCTTATTCCAGGAAACTGGGCAAATGCAACCGGCGCATCGGTTTATTGGTTCGGCGAAGAGGTTGGTTATGTTTTCGGAACCAATACAAATGGTGACAAAGCTTATGGCCAACAATTCTCAGTTGACGAGCCCATGCACCTTACTGGTGGTATTTTCTGGATTGCCTATGCTGATGGTACCGTAGGTGATGTCGTTTTTACCGTTTGGGATTTTGTTGATGGCGCACCCGGTGAAGTGCTGGGATCCAAAGCAATTGCCCTTACTGATGTTGTGGGTTCCACTTCCCTCGACGGTGCTATGGTTGTGACATTCGATGACCCCATTGCCGTGGATGGTGACTTTGTGGTTGGCGTAGATTTTTCTGGTTTGGAAGGTTACGTTCCGAACACCAAACGCCTTGGACAAGTCAGTTCCCAAATTGGTATGGGAGGCAACTTAGGTTTGGTTTGGGTGAAAGAATCAGATGATGGCTGGTTTGACGTTATGGGTTACACAAACCCAATTGATGTGGATTTAGGAATTTTCCCATTTGTTGTGCCTGCAGGCGGTGGCGATGGTTTCAGTGTGACCTTTAATGTGGATATGAACGATGTGGAAGGTTTTGACCCGGCAATCCACGAAGTATGGGTTACCGGTAACTTTGCCGGCTGGAACGAACCCGGCACCGGAAACTCGGTACAAATGGCACTTGCTCCACCTGCTAAAGAAGGTGAAGTTGAAACTTTCTACTTTGAAGGCTTTGAAGACTGGTCAACCACTGAACCTGGCGTGTTACCCGAAGGCTGGATTCAGAAACGAACCGCCAGCCTGACAGATGAGCCCACAACAGATGCCACCACTCCCTATTGGGTTGCAAACAATCCCGATTCAAACCCATTTGGTGGAGGCGATAATCCCGATCCCAATGCCTGGCAAACTTATGTGAAAACTGGCGAGGGCTCTATGATAACTGGTTATACCACACCTGATTTTACTTGGGCTATTTCACCTGAAATTACCATTCCCCAAGCTTCTGATATTAATCTTACTTACTGGAAGTGGTATCAGCACAATGCTGGCTCAGGCTGGTTCTCAAACTATCACGTTATGGTATTGGCTGATGGTGTCTGGGAAAATCTTGAGTCCTTTGTTGGTTCTTCCGGTGCTCCGGCAAACCTTTTTGCCTCAGAAGTTGAGCTCAGTCTGGATGATTACAGCGGAAAAACTATAAAGATTGCCTTTGTTTACGAATACACTGATGGTTATCAAATGGCCATTGACGACATTAAGATAACAGGAACCGGCGGCGGGCAAAGCGATGACCTTATTTATACCGCCACTGTTAACAATATCGCCGCTGGCGAATTGGAGTACAAATACTTCTCAGATGCCTTTGGTGAAGGCTGGGATGGCGGCGAATGGGATGGCAATCCCAACCGTTCGGTTATGATCGAAGAAGACACCGTACTGAATAATGTATGGGGCGACCTGGTGGTAAGTGTAGACGAGATCCAGCTCGATATGGTGACTAAAGTTTATCCCAACCCCGTGCGCAACACCCTCTTTATTGAGAGTGGGCAGCAGATCGACTACCTGCGCATGTTCGACCTTGCCGGCCGCGTGGTTTACCAGGCCGAGGTAATGGACAACCAAACCACCATCGATGCCAACCTGCTGGGTGGCGGGCTGTATATTCTGCAAATGGTTTCGGGCCAGCAGGTAAAAACCCACAAAATTCAGGTGGTAAAATAATTCTTTTTGATACAGCTGAAAAAAATTCAGCATTTGAGGGCTGCTCCTTTTTCTGGGGCAGCCTTTTTTAACGCTTTTTATGTTAAAATCCTTAACCTGGAATTAACGATTTTTTAAAAAACCTTGCTATTTAAGGAAAACCTTGT
>JAHYJD010000120.1 GCA_019429365.1 Bacteroidales bacterium
CGTTGCATTAGCCTGTCGTGATTGACATTGTCGAAGAACTTCTCCAAATCAATATCCACAACCCACTCCTTGCCTGAACTAATGTATTTACTGGCCTGTAAAATGGCTTGATGGGCATTGCGACCCGAACGAAAACCAAAACTGTTCTCGCTGAACAGGGGGTCGTAATAGCGGGACAAAGTCTGGTGTATGGCTTGCTGGAGCATGCGGTCTTTTGCCGTTGGAATGCCGAGCATACGCTCGCCACCATCCGGCTTCCTGATCATAACCTTGCGCACCGGCACTGGCTGGTAATTCTCAGCCAAGACCGTCTCCCGAAAGGTTATCAGGTTCTTGTTTAACCACTTGCCCAAAGCGTCAACATCCATCTCGTCTATCCCTGCGCTGCCCTTGTTTTGTCTAACACGCTGGTAAGCGTTGCGTAGGTTTCCATAATCTACCACTGCTTCCAACAAATTCTCCGTCAAGGTGCGTTGGCTCTCCAATTGCGATAACAGTTCAACTCCTGTGCAATTCTCACTTCCGGTGCAGCCGTCATGGGAGTTGGCAGGTTTTATCTGGTCATCAAACATACTTAGTTGTACAACCATTCCTTTTTTCTGTTGCTCTCTGTTTTTACGCATCTTCGATACGCTCCTTTCAATTAATAGATTTGAACCTTCCCGCTGTTATGGTAGCGGTACTATGTTCGCTGCTGACTTCTTCCATGCATTCACCAGAAGTTGCCTTTTGATTTATCTCCTTTGCAGAAGAAGCAGGGAAGATCTCCCGGGGTAAACAATATCACCTTCGATTTCCTGCGCCTGATTTACTGCTCTTGTCTTCCGAATGACTATGGGGCGTCCTGATTCAAAGCTCAGTTACCCAACAAAAACAGCCTTATATCAGGTTTCTGTTCGTCGCAACAAATCTTTGCCTTCAGCTTCCTTCAGATTCCACCTCACGATGGACACCCTTGCTTTCGGCTATGAGATTCCGGTCATTACGGCTCTCTCGGGACTTGCACCCGTTGGTGGTATTGTATGCCCGGCACGCTTCACATTTAAGCCCTGCGGGCTTAGGGCCATTTCTTGAAATTCATAAATCTGCTATCGTTAATCAAGGACCTCCCCCCAACCCCCTCCGAAGTGGGAGTTCGTGCTAAGCGGCTTGAATATTACTTAGGCTGCAAACTGCCGTTAAATCCTGCCGCTACCTACTAAAAACCCGGGTGGCTTATTAATTTAGTCCTGTAAATATCTTTGAATTTCTTGATGCAGTTTGGGCAGGTGGTTTACAACAATTCCCCAAATAATAACATCGTCAACTTTATCATATCCATGGATTACCCAATTTCTGGTATCCACTATTCTTCTTGCGTTTTCAATTTGCAAATCAGGGTCTTGTTTTAAAGCCCTGTTTATTGCTTCGCCCATAATTTCTATTTCTCGCTCTATTGCCCTGCGTAAAAGTTTGTTATTCAAATATTCTGAAAAATCCCTTTTCTCTCCCAAATACTCAAAAATTGAGTTTATTGACACATTCACATCATAAAGGTGCTTTTTAATTTCAGGCTTCATATATCAGAACTTTATTTTTGTTAATACTTTCAATAAAGTAAGGATTTGATAACGAACGCTCGGTTATGACATCTATCTCCCGGTCGAATAGTTCTCTTAATTTATAATGTAGTTGGAAGTAGTTCTCGGAATATTCTTCAGGTGATATGCTTTCTTCAAACGATATTAAAAAGTCAATGTCACTGTTCTCTCTGAATTTATCAGCGGTCACAGCAGAACCAAATGCGTAAAGCCTTCTAATTTTAAGCCTTTCACAGATATTTTTAATTTCTTCTTTACGAAGTTCTAATATGGGTTGCATATCATTAATTTTCTTCAAATCTAAGCAATTTTCAGCAATTGGGTAGTTCCGCTTCGCAGGACGAAGGGGCCGGGGTTTTGGCGGTTGGATATTTTGTTTTGGGTTTAGGGTTTTGGGTTTTAGCTCCGGGCCCTGCACACTCTGCCCTACTGCATTCTCACCCTCGGATCAAGCAATCCGTAAATAATATCGACGGCAATATTGACCAGCACCAGCATGACAGAAATAAGCAGCACGGCGCCCATCACCACGGGGAAGTCGTAGGTTTCGAGGGCATTGACAATCACTACCCCTATGCCTTTCCAGTCGAACACATACTCTACAAAAACGGCGCCGGCCATAAGTGAGGCAAACCAGCCCGAGATGGCGGTAATGACGGGGTTCATGGCGTTGCGCAGGGCGTGACGTGTTATGACGCGGTACATGCTGAGGCCTTTGGCGCGGGCAGTGCGAATATAGTCCTGCGCCATAACGTTGCGCAGCGAACTGCGGGTGAGTTCGGTGACCACCGCCAGGGGTCGGATGCCCAGGGTGAGGGCAGGCAAAACAAGGTTTTTCCACTGCACATACTCACCCCGCCCAAAGTCATCTACGGCATAAAAGCTGCCGGTCATGTTCAGTCCGGTGAAGTCGCCCAGCACAAAGGCGAAGAGCCAGGCAATGATAATGGCGGCAAAAAATGAGGGCAGCGACATGCCCAGCACAGAAAACACCATGATGGTGCGACCCATGGCCGGGCTGTTGTTGATCATCGACAGTACGCCCAGGGCAATGCCCAGCAGCATGGCAAACAGAATGGCCACGGAAGCCAGCAACAAGGTGTTAGGAAAGGCTTCAGCCAGGATAGAAGTCACGGGCCGGTTGCTCTGGTAGCTGCGCCGCAGGTAGGGTTTCTTGAGCACCAGCGAAAACTTGCCGGCCGAAACCAGCTTTGCAGCAGCATACTTTTCTGGATCAAGAAAGAAGAAACTTTCTGACTCTTTTTGGTTGTGAACGGAAACAGGCGAGAGGTCGTTGAGGTAGTTGAGGTACTGCAGCATTACCGGACGGTCGAGGCCCAACTCACGCTGAATGGCTTCTACCGAGGCGATGTCGGCGCGCTGCCCGAGCATCATGCGGGCCGGATCGCCGGGCAGTACTGTAAACAGGAAAAAGACCACGGTAACCACCCCAAGGAATACCCACAGGCCGTACCATAATCTCCTGGCAATGAATTTAACCACCTCTTTCCCGTATTAATGAGCCGTTCAGCCTTTCTGGCCTTCGAGTTCCAGCTTTATCAGGGCAAAAACGGCGTAATTGATAATGTCGTAGTAATTGGCATCGATGCCTTCGGAAACAAATGTTTTTCCTTCGTTGTCTTCGATCTGCTTTATGCGCAGCAGCTTCATGAGTATGATGTCGGCCAGCGAAGAAACCCGCATTTCGCGCCAGGCCTCGCTGTAGTCGTGGTTCTTGTCGTGCATCAGGCTGCGGGCCTTCTCAAAGTACTCAACCCATTTGGCTTCGGCCTTATCTGGGGCCAGTTCGGGCTGGTCGACCACGCCCAGCTCAAGCTGAATCAGGCCAATAATGGCATAGTTAACAATCCCAATAAATTCGGGCGTAATACCTTCAAGTATTTTTTGTGTACCTTTGCTTTGCAAGGAGCGGATACGCTGGGCTTTGATGTAGATCTGGTCAGTTAACGACGAAGGGCGAAGGATGCGCCAGGCGGTGCCATAATCTTTCATTTTTTTGGTGAAGATATCCTGACAGATTTTCTTTATCTCGTCGTATTGCTGGTTGGTTTTTGTCATAGAACCCATTGCCGAGTATTTAATATTTTTATTTTTATCAGAAGATTCAGGATGGCGAAAGATACATTTTTCTGCCCAAAAAGAACGCTGAACCTCCGGGGCAAAATTATGAATTTATCCTCACCTCTGGTGATGGGGATCATTAATATTACGCCCGATTCGTTTTACGATGGCGGAAAATTCCAGAGTACCTGGCAGGTGGTGAAGCATGCGGAGCAGCTGCTGTCGGAGGGTGCCGCCATGCTCGACCTGGGTGCAGCCAGTACCAAGCCCGGCGCAGGGCTTATAACTGCCGAAGAGGAAAAAGAGCGCCTGCTGCCGGTCATTAAGGGCATTTTGCGCCGTTTTCCCGAGGCCATCCTTTCCATCGACACCTACAATTCGGAAACGGCCATCATGGCCATTGACGAGGGTGCGCATATCATCAACGACATTTCAGCGGGCAACATCGACCCGGCCATGTTCGACACCATAGCCCGCCTGCAGGTGCCTTACGTTATGATGCACATGCAGGGCACACCATCAAACATGCAGCAAAACCCGGTGTATAAGGACTTGATCAAGGAAATCTCGGCCTATTTTGCCGAAAGGATCAACCGCCTGAACCAAATGGGCGTCAACGACATTATTATCGACCCCGGCTTCGGCTTTGGAAAAACGATCGAGCACAACTACCAGCTTTTGAACCAGCTCGACTTTTTCCGGATATTCGATTTGCCCTTGCTGGTGGGCGTTTCGCGCAAATCGATGATCAACCGGGTGCTGGGCACCAAGCCCGACGAAGCCCTGAACGGAACGACTGTGCTCAACACCATTGCCTTACAAAAAGGCGCCTGCATGCTGAGGGTGCACGATGTGCGTCAGGCCATGGAAGCGGTGAAAATCGTGGAAATGTTAAAAAGTCAAAGCGAAATCCATTAATTTTATCTGGAAAATCCTGCATCTATGCCCCTTCTTTTTGTTCCAGCCTTTTTGCAAGTACGCTTACTCGACGTGATCGACATCATCCTGGTAGCCATATTACTCTATCAGCTCTATCTGCTGATAAGGGGCACTGGCGCGCTGAATATTTTTGTGGGTATCCTGTCGATTTACCTGGTATGGTGGCTGGTACAAATTTTTGAAATGGAGCTGCTTACGGCCATACTGGGGCAGTTTATCAGCGTTGGGGTGCTGGCCCTGATCATTGTGTTTCAGCCTGAGATACGCAAGTTCCTGCTGCTGGTTGGCACCCGAAGCTTCATCAACAAGCCTTCGCGAAAGTTTTTCAACAGGCTGTGGCAGTTCGATGATGCCATAAAGCTCAACATCTCCCCCATTGTTAATTCGTGCCAGCGTTTCTCAGAAAACCGCACCGGGGCGTTGATTGTTGTTACCAAAGAGAATGATCTGACGTTTTTTGTTGAAACCGGCGAAATGATCGATGCCCGTATTTCGGAGCAGTTGCTCGAGAATATCTTTTATAAAAACAGCCCCTTGCACGATGGGGCCGTTATCATTACAAGCAATCGTATCAAAGCTGCACGCTGCGTGCTGCCCGTTTCTGAAAGCAAGGAAATTCCTTCAAGTCTGGGGTTGCGCCACCGTGCCGCGGCAGGCATTACCGAACAGTCGGATGCCATTGCCATTGTGGTGAGCGAGCAAACCGGAAGGATCTCGGTGGCAAAAAGCGGAGAGATTAAGCGAAATCTGAAGCCGGTGCAGCTAAAGGAAATCCTGGCCAGGGAATTTGGCATCCAGCAGGCAACTGCCGAAAAAGAACCGGAGAAAACTGCGGAACCTTAATTTTGCACCGAGCAAAGCCGAGGGATTTATTTTTTCTCTACCAATAAACTAATAATCCCTTTTACATCGTCCGGGTGCACCCACTGCGTATCGGGGTATCGCTTGAACCATGTGATCTGCCGTTTGGCGTAGCGGCGGGTGTTGGTTTTTATTTTTTCTATGGCTTGTGAAAGGGTGCAAGTGCCGGCCAGCCAGTCGAAAAGCTCTTTATAGCCCACGGTATTCAGTGCATTCAGATGTTTCATCCTGAAAAAATGTAAAGCTTCTTCAATCAGGCCATCGGCAACCATCTGATCTACGCGCTGGTTGATGCGCCCGAAAAGTTCCTGGCGGGGACGGTCTGCCACGATGGTTTTTACCCTGAAAGGTCTGAGATTGGCTTTTCGGGTGCGTAGTTCAGAGAACTTTTTTCCGGTGGTAAGAAACACTTCAATGGCCCGTTTCATGCGGTTGGGATTGGCCAGATCGACCTGCAGGTAAAATTCAGGATCTACACTTCTTAACCAAAGCCGGAGGGCATCCAGGCCTCCTTCGCGATAGACTTGATCTACCTGCTCCCTTATTTCGGCATCCACAGGGGGAAGTACATCAAATCCGCGGCATACGGCATCGATATACAAGCCAGAGCCTCCGGCAAGCACCACATAATCGTGCGTACTAAAAAGCTTTTCAAGCAGGGCAAGCGCCTGCTCTTCATACATGGAAACGTTATAGTAATCGTTCACCGAAAGGTGTCCAACAAAGTGGTGTTTTACCCGTGCAAGTTCTTCGGGAGTTGGGGCAGCGGTGCCAATGCTGAGTTCGCGATAAAATTGCCGGGCATCTGCCGACAAGATTTCGGTTTGCAGATGCCCGGCAAGGTCAATGCTCAGGCTGGTCTTTCCCACACCAGTTGGGCCGGTAACGACCACCAGGGTTTTATCAGAACTTGTCTTCGCCGAAGTCATCAAAGCTGCCGCCTCTTTCTTCATCCAGAAATTCGTCATCTTCCAAAGATTTCAGGTCTTCCGGATCGTACTGGTCCTCGTCGAAACCCAGGTCGAAACTGGGATCGTCGCCCAGTATCTGGTGGGCCTTTGCGGTAAGTTCGCGAGGCACTTCGCCCAGGCTTTTAAAAACGCGCGGATAGCTTTCATTTGGGTTGGCCGGGGCAATCTTGAGCATCTCAAGGTAAAAGGTCCAGTAATTCAGGTAATCGTATATATAAAGGAGTTTCTGATGAGGGTCGTCGATAAAGTCGCTCACCACCGCATCTTTCATCACCAGCATTTTTTCTTCCTGCTGTTCTTCTTCATCCCTTTCGGGAAGCTCTTCGGGACTCATGTCGATGAGGGAAATTTCGCGCTTTTTTCGAAAGCGGGCATCGGTAATGAAGAAGGAAGAAAGCATTCCTTTGTCAAGGCCCAGGTTTTCGGTAATGGCATTATGGAATTCCTCAAAAGTCTGATCGGAGCGAACATCAAACTCGCGAAGAAAATCGTCCTGTTCCTCAAATGTGAACTTAAAACGGTAAATATGCATATTGACAAAAATTCATGTTCAAACCTGCTTTTGCAGGGGTTTATTATAAGGCAAATTTAATTATTTTGTTGGTGATGCAGGGCTAAGCCCTAATTTTTTTCCCTCTTCCAGCATCAGCTCCCGGGCGGGTTCGTGTTCATTGGGAATGTGGCCTTCGAGGATTGCTTCGCGAATGGCCGTTTTGATTATTCCCACCTCCCGGCAAGGCTTCAGACCAAAGGTTTCCATAATATCGTCGCCGGTTACAGGCGGTTGCCAGTTTCGCAGGCGGTCTTTCTCTTCGATCTCTTTGAGTTTCTGACGCACCATCTCAAAGTTCCGCATATAGCGTTTTACCTTGACCGCATTTCCCGAGGTGATGTCGGCTTCGCAAAGCAGCATCAGGTCGTCGATGTCGTCTCCAGCTTCAAACA
>JAHYJD010000121.1 GCA_019429365.1 Bacteroidales bacterium
GATTGGGATAAACCCTGATCGACCCTTCAATAATATTAAAGGTGTTGGTTGGATCGAATGGCTGCAGCGTCAGTCTGACGGCCTGGTGGATTTCGAGAGCTTCCGTATCCTGGACAAAAGCCAGCACGCTAAGCAGCTCCTGGTTGAGCGAAAGCCCGCTCATGTCGTATTGAAAGGTAAACTGACGGGTGGTTCCGGGCGTTTCGGGCAGAAGCTGGGTGCCGTTGGCGTCGGGCAAAAAGCTGCGCATGACATGGTAAAAGTCTTTTTCGCCATTGGATCCCGGAGCGGTGTCGAAGTGAACCTCACGCTCAGTTACCGCCACCAGGAGGGTTATTTGTTCGCTTTCCGCGAAAGCGGCAAAATATGCCAAATCGACACTGGCATAAAGCATGTCGTTTTCGATGGCATACGTTCCCGACAAATCGAAGCCTGCATACCTTTCCCTGTCCAGGTCCAACATAGCAGGTGTAACATCAGAGCTGCCGCCCAGGTAAGTTGCACCTATAGCCGACACCGGGGTGTAGGTAATGTCGTACAGCTCCTTGCGAGTGGTCTGGTCTTTGGGGTTGAACTGGAAAAGCGGGCTTCCCTCGTAATGAAGCGGGTGGTAATAGATCATGGCGTATTTGTCGAGATCTTTATCGACCATCTGGCGCAAAACGGGCGCCACTATGGCGCAGCTGCCGCAGTTGATGCTCGAAAAGCTTTCGAGCAGGCTAAGCTGGCGCAAGGGCAGATCACTGTAAATGGCCACGGTTTTTATAAGCGTGTCGCTAAAGCCCTCGGTGGAGGGTGCACCATTCAGGCCGGTAAACCAAATTTTTAGCAGGTATTCGCCGGTTTCTTCCGGAACCCATTGATTCCCGGCCTGGTAGTGAAACGGAAAATAGGGGTTGATGCCGATCTGATCGAAGAAAGTGGTCTGCACTTCATTCTCATCTACCTGATAATTTAAATATACCGATTCAAAAGTCTCATTGCCAATGGAGGTTACGTCTCCCCGGATAAGGAATGGCTGGCCTGCCACGCTGTAAGGCCCGCCAAAAAAACGGTCGTGCCGCAAAACAACTTGCTTTGGCGGGGCCTGCGAGACTCCCGCCAAAGCAAGTATTAAGATGCTGAGAAAAAGTATGAAACTTGTTGAATACCTGTACATTACCTGAAGTTTGGTTAACGAACGATGGAGATTTTCTTCATCGACCGCCCTGCCGGGGTAACCACTTCAAAGAAATAAATGCCTGCAGGCAATGCAGAAACGTCCATTTGAAATGATTGCCCGCTGCCAGCTTTTGAAACAAGCAGAGCGCCGCGCATATCTAAGATACGCATTTCTGCAGAGGTTTCGCCGGGAAGGCGCACATTTATCAGGTTAGACGCCGGATTGGGATATACTGCCAGACCAGGAATGTGGAGGTCGTCGGTACTTACGGTCGACAGGGTGGTGAAGGTAATGGCCGTGGGCTCGCTGTTAAAGGGCCAGGGCGAATAGTCGCTCACGGCACCCAGACCAAGGTAAACCAGCAAGTCACCATCGAGTTTTTCAACAGGCTCAATGCTTATTTGTGTCTTTTCTTCATTGATCTCGGCTGTAAAGGGAATCGCGGTGCCATTTTCGTCGGTTTCGTGCATCTGCAGCAGTGAGCCAATGTTTTCAGTGGTAATCTCGGTTTGATCGGCATGGCGAACGGCCTGGTCAAAATCAATATGGATAACGGGGTTGAGGCTGACGTTGGTTGCACCATCCTCGATACTGAATGCAGCCACCGGAACGCTTGGAGTGCGCAGGTAACCGGCCTGATACATTTCCTTGGTGCTGTGATTTTGAACAAAAACGACCACCTTCAAATCTTCCATTTCTTCCACGAAAGTGGCCGACATATTAAACGTATGCGTTATATGGTATGGCTCCAGTGCATTGAGGCTGGCTGCTGTACCATTGGCGCCGGGCAGCATCTTCATCATTACATGCTTGAATGAGGTTTCGCCGTTGGAGCCTACGTTTCCGGTGGTAGTGCCTTCAATCACCACCACGTGCACCCTTGCTTCCGGAAAATCGGCATAGGGCATGATGTTCGCATCAATCATAATGTTATTGCCTTCGGCAGTGTAAAAGCCATCGATGGCCATAAAGGAAGGGGTTGCTTTGGCCGCTTGAAAGGCGTTGTTTACTGCTGTGGAGTTTGTTGCCACACGCTTGCCGTCAGCAAAAAGATCGGGTACGCCCGAAACCCCGTAATAAACCCTGCGGGTACCTCCCTCGGCAGTATAATAAGGGTCCCCATTGCCGGGCCAGTTCATCTGGTATTTGATCAGCGCAAGCTCACCCTGGTTTTGCTGGGTAAAACCATTAAAAGTTCCCAAATTAAATGTGGCGCAGGGGGCACAGGTGGAGCTGGTAAAAGACTCAAAAAGCGGCAAGCGCTGTATTTCCTGATGAGGAATGTGGATAAGCTTTGATGCATGGTCATTTTCTGCCACATCGTCTTCTTCCTCTCCATTGATGTTCGAAACAAAAACATGGAGGGTGTAAGTGCCAGGACCCAGGTCAATCGTTGAATTTGTTGTAAACTGGTAGCTTTGGAACAAGCCCAGGTTGAGCCCCGAAAAATTTTGGGTGAATACTTCTCCGTCGTCAACCTGCCAGTTCAGGTCAAAAGAGTTAATGGCTTGCAGACCATTTGAGGTAACGGAGCCTGTAACCGCTTTTTCGCCCATAAAATGAGTTGGCACGGAAATGTTGGTAATGGCCAGATCGAAATCAGCAGGGCTGACCAGGCTCACATCGTCGATATACCAATAGTTAATATTGTAGCTGTTTCCATTGAAGAATAACGAAAACTGCAGTTCGTCGCTATTGAGTAAATCGGCATCGGTTATTTCAATCGTCCTGGTTTGGGCTGCAATGTTGCCGGATACCGTTTGTGTCCAGAGGTTTGTCCATGGTCCCAATTTGGTTCGGGCCGACACCCCAATCTGGTAATTGCCACTATAATTGTCGACCATATGCTTGAAAGAGAAAACAAGCAGGGATGCACCAGATGAGGAAACATCAACGGATGGAGTAATCAGTCGGGTTTCGCCGGTAAACTGTGGCGACCAGTTGAGGCGGGCTTCAGGGGCTGTACCTCCGGCATTTGAGGTGCTTACAGCGGCCCAGTTGCCAGCCTGAGCGCTGATGGTCCAGCCAGAAGGAGGCCAGGTGCCCGAAAAGTTTTCCTGAATAAAATACTGCTGGGCTTGTACTCCCAAAACAGCCATGGCAAGAATCAAAAAGTTAAAAGTTCTCTTCATAAAGTTGGGGATTTATAATTTACGGGCTCGAAAATACGAAGTTTTCTTACAATTGAAGTATTTAATTTACATATTGTTATGAATAACTATATTTTAAAATTTTTTAGGAAATTCTTGAGGTCGGTACATTGTGCTGGTTTTGAGTTGATTGAATGATTTTTTAAAACCAGGTGTTTTCTACGGTATGTTTTTTGATAAAAACAACGGTAAATACGCTTGCCCGAGGGCTGTATTAATGCTATTTTTGTAACGTGATTAATAAATTGTTAGGAAGTAAGCCAACATCATGAAACATCTTTTACTATCTTTTTCGCTGGTTGCCGGTGTATTTCTTTCAGGGTTCTCCCAGGGCCTTTTATTAAAGGATGCCGACGGCAACGACATTACCAACGCAACGCTTACAGTGCATGGCAGCCCTACGGCCTCCTATCTTAAGGCCCAGGTTTTTTTGTTTAACGATGACGAAGAAACCATCCAGGTGTGGGCCCGCAAGGTGGAGGTAGAGGTCTTGCCCAATACTTTTAATACTTTTTGCTGGTCAGACTTTTGTTACGATGTGTCCGTTATGGAATCTACCGGTGGTTTAAATCTTGATGCCGGAGCTACCAGCACCGACCTTGATTTTTACGGACAATACTTTCCCGAGGGTTATACGGGTTCAACCATTGTGAAGTACGAATTTTTCAGCCGCAACGAAAGCTTTGAAACGGTTAGCGTAACGGTTACCTACACCGCCGATGCCACCAGTGCTGCCGGCCCCAGGTTAAGCCAGTCCCGCATTGCCGACCCACGCCCCAACCCCGCGCGCGACTTTACCGTTTTTGATTATCAGCTGCCCCCCGAGGTGCGCAGCGCCCGTTTGGTGGTTAGAAACCTGACAGGCTCAGTGGTAATGGAGATCCCCCTTGATCCTTCAGGAAGCCGCCTGAGGCTTGAAACCAGTTCATTAAACAATGGGATTTTCCTTTATTCGTTTGTGGTAAACGAACAAGTAGTCTTAACCAAAAAACTGGTTGTAAACAGGTAGTTCAAAAAAAATCTAATTTAAAAGCCGTTTGTCTGAACGGCTTTTTCTATTTTTGCCGGTTTAACACGTCAATTTAAGCGGAGAGCCTTTTAATTCTTTTTAGTTAACCCCATCTGTTATGAGAAAAATTACTGTTTTATTACTGGTTTTTGTGCTTGCAGGATTTGTTTCGCAGGCACAGGTTAGCAAACCAGGGATGCCTCCAAGCTTTGCGTGGCCCGATGAGCGGCAGGAGCTTGGCTTTGAAACCATGGCCCCAGTAGATGCGGCCCAACTGTTGGCCGAAGACATGATCTTCGACACCATTAAAGATATTCCCTGGCGCTTTGGTCAGCCCATTATGGTGGATATGGACCTTAAAAACGCCGGATCCTGGTACGCATCAGAAAATGGCGACCGCGTTTGGCGTCTGGGAATTAAATCGCCCGGTGCTTATGCCCTCTCACTTACTTTCGATCGTTTTATCCTGCCTCCGGGCGCAGAGTTATATGTATACAAGACCGACCGCTCGCAAGTTGAGGGCGCTTTTACCGATCTCAACAATCAGGAAGATATGTATTTTGCCACCACCCTTTTTATGAGTGATGAAATTATAATTGAATATTATGAGCCCAATGGGGTGGCGTTTCCGGGCGAGCTGAAAATTGAAAGTGTGAACCATGCCTACCGCGATCCTTTGACCTATGTGAAAGCTTTTGGCGGGTCGGGCTCCTGCAACCTGAATGTGGCCTGCCCAGAATCAGAAGGCTGGGAAGATGAGATCCGCTCGGTGGGTATGATGCTTCGCAACGGCAGTGCCTGGTGTACGGGCGCCCTGATAAATAATACCGCCCACGATGGCCGTCCGTTTTTCCTTACCGCCAACCACTGCTATGCCACCCCCGGTTCGCTGGTGGTTTGGTTCAACTGGCAGAGTGAAACCTGCACCAATCCTTCCACTCCCCCTCCTTACGATGCCGTGGGCGGATTGGTAGACAGGGCCCGCAATGCAGCTTCCGATTTCTGGCTGCTGGAGTTTAACAACCCCATACCGGAGCATGTAGGCCCCTTTTTCTCGGGCTGGAACCGAGCACTGCCCAACACCATTGCCGAAACCATTATTGGTATTCACCATCCCAGCGGTGATATTAAGAAATTCAGCTACGCAAATGGTGGTGTTACCAACTCCTCTTACCTTGGCGCACCCGGCTCAGGTACCACCCACTGGCGCATTACCTGGAGCGGTGGCACTACCACCGAAGGCGGTTCATCAGGTTCACCCATTTACGATGCCCAGCACAGGATTATTGGCCAGCTTCATGGCGGCTATGCCGCCTGCGGAAACACCCTGGCAGATTGGTATGGAAGGCTAGGTGTTTCCTGGACCGGTGGTGGCTCCACAGCTACCCGTCTCAGCGACTGGCTCGACCCCCTGGGATCCGGCGCGGAGGCCATTGATGGCTACGATCCTTTCGGCGAACTGGTGGAAGACGTGACCAACTTAGAAGCCAACCCTCTTAGCCCCTATGCGGTTGAACTTACCTATGAGCTTAATGAAAACCAAAACCCCGTACTCATTGCCTATAACACCGAAGATACTTTCGGTATTCCCAATGGGGAATATTACCTGGGGCAGCAAATCGCAGGCGGAGGCCAGGTGATTTATATAGGCGATGCCGAAGCGTTTTTACATGAGACTCTGGAGGTAGCCACTACTTATTATTATACCATTTGGTCGCGCAGCGAAACAGGCAAATACTCCGAAGGTGCCCAGGCGCAAGCCACCACCCTCTGCCCGGTAATCAGCGAGCTTCCGCTGCTCGAAGGCTTTGATGCGCAGGAAATGCCGCTTTGCTGGGCACAGGAGCAGGTAGAGGGCACCCTCTCGTGGCAGATTGGTGCCGGCAACGGAACGGGGAATCCCGAAGAGGCTTACGAAGGAGACTTCAACCTCTACCATAAAGCTACTACTGAAAGTCAGCACGGAATGAGCACCCGGCTCATCACCCCGCTAATCGACTTTGGTGATTATGAAATGGGCGAGCTGAGCTTCTACCTGGCCAATGCCGAAAATGAAGAACTGCAGGATGTGCTCCATGTGTATTATCGTGCTTCCGCAGAAGAAGACTGGCTGCTGCTGGCCACCTTCGACGAAGATGAGCCCGAATGGACGCTCGTTACAATAGAACTTCCCACCCTGGGCAGTGCCGCACAGTTTGCTCTTGAAGCAACAGCCGCAGGCGGTCATGGCGTGGCCATCGATCAGGTTTCCATTGCCGGCTATTACGATGCAGCGTTTCCGGCTCCCACAGACCTTACCGCTGCAGTAAACACCGAAGGTGTGGTAACCCTTGGCTGGACCGCTCCCGAAGTAACCCCTGAACATCCCGATTTGAACGGTTACCGTGTGTACCGCAATGGTCAACTGCTTGCAGCAGTTGCCGGAGCCGGTACCCTCGCATTTTCCGACACCGGACTGGAGCCCGGCAGTTATGCATATTCAGTAACCGCCACCTATCAGAATCCAACGGGGGAATCTCTTCCATCCAATGTGGCTGAGATTGAAATTGAACCTGCACCCATACAGTTCGAGTTAACCATTGGAGTATCTGGCAATGGCACTACAAACCCTGCTGCCGGCACTTATACCTATAATGAAGGCACCCAGGTGACTGTTTCGGCCAATCCTGCCCCGGGCAGTTATTTTGTAAACTGGCTCGAAGATGGCGAAGTGCTTTCTGCCGAACAAGTGGTGGTAGTTACCATGAATGACGACCGGAGCATTACGGCCGTATTTGCCCTAAACGAGTATGAAGTGGAACTGCTCAGTTCGCCCGAAAATGTGGGCGTGCAAACCGGTGCCGGCACATACCAGCATGGGCAAACGGCCAGCATTGCCACCTCATTGCCCCATGGCTATACTTTCATTCACTGGAAAGAGAATGGCAATATCTTCTCCACCAGCCCATCCTTCCAGGCTGTAGTA
>JAHYJD010000014.1 GCA_019429365.1 Bacteroidales bacterium
CGATGTCGGCTCGTCACATCCTGGGGCTGGAGAAGGTCCCAAGGGTTCGGCTGTTCGCCGATTAAAGTGGCACGCGAGCTGGGTTCAGAACGTCGCGAGACAGTTCGGTCCCTATCTGTTGTGGGCGCAGGAAGTTTGAGAGGAGCTGACACTAGTACGAGAGGACCGTGTCGGACAAACCTCTGGTGTACCAGTTGTGACGCCAGTTGCATCGCTGGGTAGCTAAGTTTGGATGAGATAAGTGCTGAAAGCATCTAAGCACGAAACTCGCCTCAAGATGAGACTTCCCTTAAGGGTCGTTAAAGACGATGACGTAGATAGGCTGCAGGTGTAAAGGTGGTAACATCAAAGCCGAGCAGTACTAATCACCCGTGAGCTTCTTATTGTATAGCGTGTATCTTCCCGGTTAAATGTCAACTTGGTAGAATAGTAGAATAGTTGATTGGTATATTAGTAGATTTGTACAAGACCAATCCACCAATTAACGGATCCACCAATAAACATATTTAACGTCTTAAGGTGACTATAGCGGCAGGGTCCACCTCTTCCCATTCCGAACAGAGTCGTTAAGCCTGCCAGCGCAGATGGTACTGGGGTAAAACCCGGGAGAGTATGTCGTCGCCACCTTTTCTAAAAGCCCCCTTCGAAAGATTGGGGCTTTTTTATGGATTGTCCAGCCAGCGCAGAAGGTACTGGTCCGCTGGCTAGCGGACGGGAGAGTAGCTTGTCCGCTCACCAGCGGATCGCCACCTTTTCTAAAAGCCTCGTTTTGCAAAAAACGGGGTTTTTTTATGGTTTTATTTTCACACCCGTGAGAGTAGCGTGTCCGCTAGCCAGCGGATCGCCACCTTTTCTAAAAGCCCCTTTCGAAAGATTGGGGCTTTTTTATGGATTGTCCAGCCAGCGCTCTGAGCCAACCGCGATCTCTGCGGCTTCTGCCAGGCAATGTCTCGCCCCTACAGGGCTTATTGGGGGATTTGTATACGCGATTTCTACCAATATGGCGCCGCTACGCGGCTTTTTTCGCTTCCTCACTTCCTCGCCTCCTCGTATTTACTGCCAACCTCCCGCTACCTAAACTGCAACCTGCTTCCTGCCCCCTGCGCTGCGCAATTCTTTCTCCGTGTTTCTTGGAGTTTTATGGTAATTAAGTTTGTATATTTGCAGTAACAACCTAAAGCATCTTTCAACATAAAAGATCATGCGTTTTAAGCTTCAATTGCAGCTACAGGGCGATGGCCTTCACAGTCTTCCCTCCAATTATCAATACGAACTTTCTTCCTGGATCAGCAAAACCCTGCATTTTGGCAGTGAGCCCCTCCAGAAACTTCTGAAGGAAAAGTCTTACCTCGACCAAAACCAGCAGTTCGGGCATTATACTTTTTCGCCCTTGTTTGCGCGTGATTTCTCCCACCAGGACGATCGCATGCTGATAGGCGACAGCCGAATTCAAATGTTTTTGTCAATGATCCCTGACGATGACATTGGCTCGCTGGTTATCGACGTTTTCAGCAAGCTCGAAGGCAGGGTAGGCGATAAAAAAAGCAAACTTGAATTTGTGATTGATGAAGTGGAAATGCTCCCCGAGCCTGTTTTTGCTGAAGAGGTCACCATGAGCTGCATTACACCCATGGTGTTTTCTGATGCATCCAATCCAAAGAAAATTCAATATCTTTCGCCCGAGGACAAAGGTTTTGAGAAGTTCTTTCTGAAAAACCTGCTGGCCAAGTATGCCTGGATGATGCGATATTTCCCGCAAAAGGTAAATGTAGCGTTACCCGAATTGTCGGAACTGAAATTCAACCTGATTGGTCATCCCAAGGGCAGGGTGATAAAAACCCGCACGGAAACCCCCAACCCGGTTTCCATAAAAGGCTATTTGTTTGATTTTTCACTCAAAGCGCCGGCAGCCCTTGTCAGGACAGGTTACGACCTGGGCTTTGGAGAGCAATGCAGCCTTGGTTTTGGTTACTGCGAACTGAAATAATCCGTTTCAATCAATAACCCGCAGCCTGCCCATCCTTTCTGGATTCAGAGGCTCCGTAATAGACTTTGTTTACTTCATCCCACATAATGGCCTGGTAGCCACCATAGGGTCCGTTGGCCCATTGAATGCGGTGACCTTTTTCCATCAAAGCACGAATGGTTTCATAGGGAAAGCCTGACTCCAGGTTGACAATACCCCCGTCTGTCATGGTACGGCTTCCGGTGGGGTCTGATGAACCAACATGTTGAATGCGCGGTGCATCGCCAGCTTCCTGAAGATTCATGCCGAAATCGATCATGTTTATTACGATCTGCACATGGCCCTGGGGTTGCATATCGCCACCCATAACGCCAAAGCTCATAAAGGGCTTGCCGTCTTTGGTAATGAAGCCAGGAATAATGGTGTGGAAGGGCCTTTTGCCGGGTTCGTAGGTGTTGAAGTGCCCTTCTGCGAGGTTAAAACTTTCGCCACGGTTTTGCATTACAAACCCCAGTCCGGGAGGTGTCATGCCACTGCCCATGCCCCGGTAGTTACTCTGGATGAGCGAAACCATATTGCCATCTTTATCGGCGACGGTGAGATAAATGGTGTTTTGTGGTTCTGGGATGCCGGCATCGAAGCGGCGTGCGGCACGGTTTGGGTTAATTAGTTTTCGGCGTTCTGCTGCATAGTCCTTTGATAAAAGCCCCGCAACAGGTACCGGGCTGAAATCCATATCGGCATAATACTTGGCTCGGTCTTCAAAGGCCAGTTTTTTGGCTTCGAGAAAAAGGTGAACGTATTCCGGATTATAAAGGCCCAGGGATGCAATGTCATAGCCTTCCAGGATATTGAGCATCTGCAGTCCGGCAATGCCCTGGCCGTTGGGTGGCAGCTGCCATACATCATATCCACGGTAGTTGACCGAAACGGGCTCGACCCAGGTGCCAGTATGGGCCGCAAGGTCTTCGTAGCTCAAAAATCCGCCGTTTTCCTTAATGTATCTTTCAATGGTGCGGGCAATTTCACCTTTGTAAAAAGCATCGCGCCCTTGCCGGGCGATGGTTTCATAGGTATTTGCCAGAAGGGGGTTGCGAAAAATTTCGCCCTTTTGGGGCATTTTGCCGTTAGGCATATAGGTTTCGCTGAAGTTGGGGTAACGGCTCAGCACCGGAGCGGACCGTTGAAGGTAGTAAGCAATGAGTTCCGTTGCCGGGAAGCCGTTGCGGGCATAATCGATGGCAGGCTGCAAAATGGCATCCATGCTGACTTTCCCAAATTTCTGGTGCATTTCGAACCAGCCATCAACAGTTCCGGGCACGCTAACTGAAAGGGCACCCCTTTGCGGGATAAGGTCGTAACCGTTTTCGATGAAGTATTCGCGGGTGAGGCTTTTGGGCGAGCGACCGCTGGCGTTTAATCCATGCAGTTTTTGCGTTTTGCTGTCCCAGATAATGGCAAACAGGTCGCCGCCGATGCCACAGCCAGTGGGTTCCATAAGCCCGAGGACGGCATTGGCTGCAATGGCAGCATCTACGGCGCTGCCGCCCTGCTTCAGAATGTCGAGGGCAACCTGGGTAGCCAATGGGTGGCTGGTAGCGGCCATACCATTTTGGGCAATCACTTCCGAGCGGGTGGCAAAGTTATGGCCCGTAATGCGGTCTTGTGAAATGGCGGGCTGCAGGCAAATAAGCAGCACAAGTAACAGAAAAGTATTTTTCATGATTTTTGATTTTAATTATTCCGGTCGATTAAATACATATTGAAGGAGGTTTGTCCCCATTTGAAGCGCTTTTTGCCGCAGTTCCTCGGGATTGCCATGTACCACCTGATCTTCCCAGCCGTTGCCCAGATCCGTTTCGTAGGTAAAAAACAGCACCAGCCTTCCTTCGTGAATAATGCCAAAGCCTTGCGGAGGCTTTCCATCGTGTTCATGTATTTTGGGAAGTCCGTTAGGGAACTTGTATTTCTGTTGATAAATGGGGTGGGAAAAAGGCAGTTCGATCAGTTCATATTCAGGAAAAACTTTTCGAATTTCACGTCTGAAGTAGGGATTGAGGCCATAGTTGTCGTCAACGTGCAAAAAACCGCCTGCCAGCAAGTAGTCGCGCAGGTTTTCGGCTTCCTGTTGCGAAAAAACGACATTTCCATGGCCGGTCATATAAAGGAATGGATAATTGAATATTTGAGGGCTTCCAACCTCAACAGTGGCAATTTGCCGGCTAATGGTAGTGCCGGCATTCTGGTTGGCGAAGGCCACCAGGTTGGGTAGGGCAGTGGGGTTGGCATACCAGTCGCCTCCGCCCCGATATTTCAGCGTGGCGATCTGAAAATGCTGGGCCTGAAGCCCGCCGGCAAAAAGAAACAGTAATATCAGAAAGTATTTTTTCATATTAAAGTAAGCCATTAACAAAGTTAAGATTAATGCAAAGGGCCAGGGCGGCTGTTTCGGTGCGCAGGCGATGCTGACCCAGGGTAATGGGAGCATAACCCGCTTCGAGTGAGATATTTACCTCTGTCTCGGAGAAGTCGCCCTCGGGGCCAATAAGCACCACGGTATCCTGCCCCTGCTCATAAACGTTTTGCAAGATGTTTCGTGCTCCATTTCCACAGTGGGCAATTATCCTGCTTCCCTTAACTTCCTGTTTCAAAAAGTCTTTCAGCTTCATGGCAGGGTTCAAAATGGGCAGGTAAGCCCGCATCGATTGTTTCATGGCTGCCACCAGCACCTTTTCTAGTCTTTCAGCTTTGATCACATGTCTCTCGCTGTTTTCACAAAATACCGGGGTAATCTCATCGATGCCGCACTCGGTGGCCTTTTCGAGAAACCACTCAAAACGGTCGATGTTTTTGGTGGGTGCCACAGCCATATGCAGGCGAAAGGGGCGGGGGGGCTGCTCAGAACGCCGGGAAATGTTTACTACGCATGTCCTGGCATTGGTTTCGGCCAGCTCGCCCTCAATCCACTTTCCCAGCCCATCAGTCACCACGATTTGTTGTCCAGGCCTGAGGCGCAGCACCTTCACGGCATGATGCGATTCTTCCTCGCTGAGGATCAGCATGGGCCCGTCGGTTATTGGCGAATAGAAAACATGCATATACAAAGAATTGGTTAACTTCGCGAAAGTGTAAAAACAAATTTAATAAAAAGCCTGTTAGGCTATGGGTTTAATTTACAAATGCAGCAACTGCTAAAAATAATCAATCACCGCGACTTTGTGCTTTCGCTGGCCCTGATCGTTGGGCTTCTTTTGGGCGAGCGTGCAGAATTTCTGGCCGAAATTTCGGTTTTTACCCTTGCCATGGTCATGGTATTTGCCACCACCGGTTTTTCTTTCAGTAACTGGTGGCCACTACGTAATGCCCTGCTGCCCATAGGCTGGTCGACTTTGCTGAACTACCTGGTATTTGGCCTTTCCATAATTCTTCTGGGATGGATTTTTTTCAGGAATGAGCCCTATTTCAACTATTACATAGGCATAGTATTGCTCGCTGCTGCCCCTCCCGGACCATCCGTTATTCCATTTGCCACAATGCTACGGGGCGACGACAATTTTTCGGTGACTGGCGTATTTGGCTTGCACCTTGTGGCCATGCTGTTTACGCCACTCATGCTGTTTGTTTTTCTTGGAGACAGCCTGATTGAACCGACGGCCATTTTAAGGATCATGGTGCAGTTGATCGTAATCCCGTTGATTATTAGCCGTTTTCTTCGGCACCCCAGGTTGTTGCCAGCTGTTTCCTTTGTCCGCGACACAGTAATCAAATGGGGCTTTTTCCTGGTGATTGTGCCTATCATGGGCATGAGCGCCAGTGTATTTTTCTCAGAACCAGGCCCAGTACTGATCATTTCAGCCATATTTGTTTTTACCATGTATGTGATGGGGTTTGGCTATCACATTCTTATGGATAAGCTGGGCTTTGGCCGGCCATTCCTGATCAGCAGCACCCTAATGATGGTGACCAAGAGCAGCGCCTTTTCCGCCGTAGCGGCATTTACTTTTTTCAAAACCGAGCCCATGGTGGCCCTGCCTTCGGCCGTGGTGAGCGTTTTCGTTACCCTTTTTATTATTTTTTACTCGCTGTTCCTGAAATGGTATGAAAGCAAGGGAAACCAGTTCTCGGACGGACGTAGTGCCAATTGAAAAAGTTATTGAGGCAATATCCGCTTATTTGAGATTAAAAGAGAACCATTGAACTTTTTTGTCATTGCCCATTAACATTCCACCTGAGATTTGCCCAGACGAGAATCACTCTTCCAATGGTAGGTCGGAAGTCTTGCTTGTAACTGCGGGCTTTGTTCTTTCTTTCTTTATCAGGGGATAGTTTTTTTCTGACCACAGCATGATCAGGCTTCCGGTGAGCAGCATGGCAATGGCTATGGAAAAAGCAACGGTAAACCCCCATAATTCATAGAAAAGCACCCCAAGCAGAGGGGCGAAAAGCGAACGAAGTGCCGTTAGCCCGAGGTGAATGGATTGGTATATGCCCGCCTCACTGGGTGCACAAAAATAGGCAGAGCCGATACTCCATATCAGCGACATGGTAGCAGCAAAAATGCCATGAAAGAAAATGTAGCCCAGCATGGTGTAATAAATTCTGATACCGAAAATATCCGCATATCCATCCACATACCGGGTCATGATAAGCGAAAAGATAAACACCACCATCGACAGAAATGAAATGGTTGCAAAGCGCCTGGGGTCTATGCGCCCGATGAGCTTCCCGAAAAACGGCAGCATGGCTATGGCCAGAATGTTGTAGGCATTTCGGTAAAACGCCACACTGGAATAATTTAGCCCCAAACCGTATTCAAAAAACAGAATAATCACCGTGTAGGATCCCATGAAACCGAAGCCATAAAACATAAACCCGCTCTGAAAATGGCGATAGGGTGTGTTTTTCCTGAGCACTGCCGACATTTGGCTGATCGACTGCCGGATGCCCTGCCAAAGGGTTTGCGAAGGCTCGGGCCGATTACATTCCCGGTAAGGGATCATCGACAATAGAAAAATGGAAAACATACCAAGGATGGCCGCCACGGGGAATACATAAACAAAAATGTAATTGTCTGCATCGAGCATCCAGCCATACACAAAGGTGGTGACCATCATCACGATTTTGTTTACCGTAGTGGCGTAGCTGTAAAGCCTGCCAAAATTTTCGTGGGTATATGCACTTTTCAGGAACAGGTTGATGCTGGGAAACACCACTGGGTTTGCCAGGTAATAGGCCAGAAAAATGGCCAGAAAAATGTAGTGAAACACTGAATCGCCGGTGAGCTGTTCGGGGCTGCGCGGAAAAAAGAAAAGCAGCAACAAGGGAAGGCGTGTAATGATTGCCGTACGGCGCAAAAGGCCTTTCTTGTCTTTAATTCTTCTTAGAAATTCATTAAAAAATATGAGGAGGATGAATACTACGGTGGCAAACTGGAATAAGATGCTGACCTGGTAGCTCGAACCCAGCAGACTTTTTACAAAGACAAACTCATTCAGGGCAATAAGGCCAGCCAGAATTCCTTCAATAACCGAATAGGATAAATGCAGCGAAAAGGTGCGTTTCTCCTTGGGTTTTAATCCTGAAATTTTTGAAAAAATCATCGGCTGAAATCTACTGTGCCCTTTTGCTGTAAAGTTAGTTCGGATCGCGAAAAAAAGATAACAGCCTGCCGTTGAAATTGTTTTTTCTATTGATCATCAAAACCCCATGAGATGCCAAACATTAATGCATTCCCGTTAAGAGGTGTTTCATTTCTGCGGGTGCTGAAATTCAGAAAATTGTAACGAAAGTTCAGGCCCAGGTAGCTGGCTTCACTCACCGGAAACCTGAATTCGACGCCCGGGCTGAAGCTCGCACTTGAGATCATTCTCGAAAGGCCTTCTTCCTCCTGTTCAGTGGTGCTGAAAGCTTGTATGCCTTCGTATCCCAGCCCAACACTCAGGAGGAGCTGATGGCGGTTAATGTCGATAGGCACCAGCCCTATCCGCCCGGAGACGTGAACGTTGGTAAAGCTTTTTGTCCGATAACCCAGATTATCAACCACCACCTCATAATAATTAGGACTTGGCCCGAACCCAATTTTAAAAATTAACTCCATTAAAAAACCTTGCTGAATAAAACCACCGCCAAAACCTATTTCAGGATGGCTTCCCAGCAAGGCCAGGTCGCCGTTTGGCTTCCATAAGCCTCCGTAGAGGTTTATAAAAACTCTTTTTGCCTTTTTGGCTATTTCAATTTTTGCATTATACAGCGAATCGAGGCGGGTGCCGGCCAGTTCGCCCGATTTCAGCCGCTCCATGGCCCTATCAAAATCGTGCGAATAATATTCAAGGAAAAATAACTCAATGGGCTGCAGGTCCGAATAGCGTTGAAGGTAGAGTGCCAGATTTTTGGAAAAAGCGGAATAGGTCGAATCCACCTCATAGTATTCCCAGGCATAATAGTCGAGATAAAAATTGGGGTTCTCAAAAGAGGTGGACTTTCTGAAATCCTCAAGAAAAGTAAGGATCTGGTCGGGATAAAAAGTGTCGTCAAAGCGATTGTATTCGATCTGGTCGAGCAGGTAAAACCTTAGCAAAGGCTCGGCCAGACCGCAGTTCAGGTCCCAGTAATACAAAAGTGCATACAAGGTATCAATTTTATTGTCCTGATGCAGGGCCGGAATCAGTTTTGTGGCGCTTATGGCAATATCCTGGCAATGAATGTTTTCGCGAACCACCAGTTTTTCTATGTCTATTTGGGCGTGGCCTCTTTCGGGGAAAAACATCGTAGCAGCTAATAACATTACCGCAGTGATTTGCCTTAGGCAATTCACCGGTTTTTTTCTTGGGTTCGGAGGGATATCTGTTTTCATGGTTATATCCTCTTACAAATTTAATCAGAAATTATATTTAATGCTGGCCATTGTACGAAGATTATTAACTTGTTGGGTGTTGTTTATTGAGTAGTATTCATCGGGTGTGCCGTAAGCTGCCACGTCGTAAACAAGTTCCAGGTTAAAGGAAGCTCTTTCAATAAAATAGCCTATTCTGGGAGCAATGCGGTAAATGTGCGAAATATCTGCACCCCGCCCCCAGACATTTCCCATTAACTCCTGCTTACTTCCCAGGTTTTTTGAAAAGCCGCCAAAGAGGCCGGTGTGCCATTTGCCTGAGGTCTCTTCCACATCGATCCAGGCAGCCATGCTCCGGATTCCTGAATAACTCCAAATGGCTTTTTCAGGATCTAGCATTTGGGCCTCACCATAACCGCCCAGCATAACCAGGTGACTGAGGTTTTCGCCCCAGGTACCCTGGGCTTTTACCTGAAGGTGTTCGAAACGGTATTTTACAAAAGCATTTCCCGCAAAAGAGGTCTTATTCTCTTTGGTTTGATAGCCTGCCGGGGTTTGTATGCGGGGTCTGAGTGTAAGTAGTCCTGCCGAAGCCCCGGCCAGGAAACGATCCCTTTCAAAGATAAGTTGGGTCCAGGTTTCGGGCAATCCGCTGTTGCGCAAATATTGGCTGCTGTAACCGTTCGGGCCGTTTGAAGCAAAGTCGCTCTGGGCAAGAAGGGCGGCCATGAGCGAAATATTCCCTGCCTTATGGGTAAGGCGAAGTTGGGGGGAGCGGTTTAAAACATTATAAGGCACACCACCCCCAAAATGAATCACACCTGGGAAACAAGAAGTGATAAAAAGTGGATGCCAGTATTGCCCGGCCAGCAACTCGGTGCGCTCCCAGTTGAGCTTTACCAGGGCATGGCGCATTCGAAGCAGGTTGAACTTATCGGCGCCCGTGCCAAGAAAATCGACTTCGAAGAGGGCTGAAGTTTTCGCGCCAAAAAAATCCGGTCCTTTTATGCCAGCTTGCATTCGCGACGAAAGCAGCGACATTTGAAGCGCTGGTATGGCATTCAAATCCACCCCATCAGGGTCGGGGTTAACCTTAGCAGGATAAAGAATCACATTGCCTTCGCGTGCGGCCACCACCTGACGGGTATCGTAAAACATCTCGAAGTTTACAAAGCCATGAAATTCGAACTGAAACATGCCTTGGGAAAATCCTTTTTTCCCTGAAAGGGAAACGAGAACAAGAAAAAGGAATAAAAATGCTGCCTTTTTTTGAGGTTTCATAATAGCATAATAGTGAGGAGTGATGGGCCAAATTTAATCATTCATTTGTCACAAATGTTATTTTTGTTTAGGTCTTGAAACCCAATGAAATCAAAAAAGGGGAATACGTTCATTTTTTGCCGAAAAATCTGTTTCTTTGCAGGTTAATAATCCCAAACCCAAAAAACCATGAAGAAGTTTATTTTTTTGCTAGCAGTGTCGGTAATGGCCGCTTGCAGCCAGGCTCCTGAAAATGAAGTAAGAATAACTGGAGTGATAGAAAATCCCACGGCAGCCGATGTGGAGGTTTTTTACTACAAGGATTTTGTTACCAACCAAACCGAAAAGGTAGAAACGGGCCTTGATGCGGGCAATGCTTTTGAGTCCTTGCTGCCCCTTACCGAAGGCCGGTTTGTATATGTGAGCCAGCCCCGACGCAACATCATGCTGTATCTGATGCCCGGTGCCGACATCAGCATCTCATTCAACGCAGAAGACCCCGATCAACTCCCTGCGATTGAAGGAAAGAAAGCACTGGAGAGCCGCTTCCTGGTGTCGTACAATATGGAGGTGGAGCGCAAATACAACCGCAGCATTATACTCAACCAGGTGGGCAGCACCAGTGCTGAAGATTTTCGCCAAATGATGGAAGATGCCTATGCCGAAAAACTGGCCTTTCTTGAAGGACATGACGACTATCGCAAGCTGGATAAGGATTTTGTGAACATTATGAAAACCAATTTCCTTTATGAAAAGTATGGCCTTTTGCTCGATTATCCCATGGCCTTTGCCTATTTCAACCCTGAAGCGGGCGACCCTGAGCTTCCCGAGGATTTTTTTGAATTTCTTGAAAGCGATGATCTTTTTGATGATGAGTATTTGATGTCGCGCCCCTATTTCAGTTTCGTAAACGCCTATCTGAACAGGCATGCCGAACAAAACACCGACCCCGAAAGTGAGTTATCTTATTATGAAAGGCAATATGAATTTGCCCGCGAAATTTTTACTGGCAAGACCCGCGAAGCCCTGCTGGCCCAAAACCTGGTTTATCTGCTTAATTTTGGCACTACTGAGGCGGGTGAAAAATACTACGCTGATTTTTCAGCCCTGGTGCAAACCCCCGAATACCGCGAGCTTATCGATGCCGAATACCAGACCATCAAAGCCCTTGCCTCCGGGCAGCCTGCCCCTGCCATTACCCTCACCGATATTGACGGCAACGAGGTTTCCTTGAGCGATTTTGCTGGTAAGGTAGTGTATCTCGATTTCTGGGCAAGCTGGTGCGGGCCCTGCATGCGCGAGGTGCCCTTTGCCAAGGAACTGAAAAAACGCATGGAAGGCGAAGAGGACCTGGTGTTCTTCTATGTTTCAGTCGATACCGATGAAACGGCCTGGCGCAATAAAGTGGCTGAGATGGAGATAAAGGGCGTACACGTAAATGTGCCGGGGTTCAGCCACGAGGTGCCTTCAAGTTACAACCTTAAAGGCGTGCCCACATTTTACCTTATTGGCCGCGATGGTAAAATTTTTGATAACCGCCCGCCCCGGCCCAGCAACCCATTGGTTGATGAAGTGCTGAAAGCTGCCCTCGAACAAGAACTAGTTTAATTTAGCGGAAACATGAAAAACTTAATTATATTGCTTGCGCTGGCCTTCACTTTTGCCTGCAGCCAGCCCGCCGAAAAGACGACTATTACCATTAGCGGCACCATTGAGAATCTCGATGCCGGCCCGGTTGAGTTTGTTTTTTATCGCGACTTCACCAACAACCACCGCGAGATCATTAGCATTGTGCCTGACGCTCAAAACCAGTTTTCGGTTGAATTTGAAATGCCTGAAGCTGCCATGGGTACCCTGCGCCACGGCCGCACCAGCATTCAACTGTTTCTCGAACCCGGCGATGAGCTTGAAATGACCGTGGATGCCGGCAATTGGCTCGAAAGCATTGCCTTTTCAGGGAAGGCCGCCGCCGTCAACAACTTTCTGGTGGCCTATCAGCGCGACCTGTTGCCTGGTGCTGGAAACAGCTTCGTTAGCAATGCCGCCGCCAATCTCGACCCCAAGGCTTTCACTGCCGCCATGGACAGTGTGGCCCGTTTAAAAATGGATTTTATGGCCGCTTTCGCGGAAAATGAGGCGCTTAGCCAGGCATTCACTGCCTGGTTCGAAACGGAGGTAAAATATGAAAAGTTTACCCGACTACTCAGCTATCCGGCCATGCACCAGCGTTTCAACAACCTCGAAATACTGCCCGAACTGCCTGAAAACTACTATGCCTTTCTCGAAAACCCCGATCTTTTTGATGGAAGCAGGCTGAACAGCGAAACCTACGTGAATTTCCTAATGGCCTACCTGGGGCACTGCGCCGACGATCATAAGGCTCGTTTTGCTGAAGACGCTTCGGCCAATGAAATAAACTACACCCTGGCCAGGGAACTCGTTGCTGGCGAGTCGGGCTATTATGTGCAGGCCATCAGCATTAACCGCGAATTTAACTACGGCAAGCTTGACAAAGCCCTTGCCCTCTATGAAAACTTCATGGAAACATCTGGTTCAGAAGACCTGAAAGCTCGTGTTACCAAAACATGGAATGGTATTCAGGCGCTGATGCCGGGCAATCCTGCACCCGACTTTTCCATGACCGATATCAATGGCAACCAGGTCTCATTGAGTGATTTTCGTGGCAAGGTGGTTTACCTGAAGTTTTGGGCCAGCTGGTGCGGGCCCTGTATGCGGCAGGTACCCCCGGCGAAAGAGCTCAAAATCCGGCTTGCCGACCAGGAAGACCTCGTGTTTATGTATGTTTCAATAGATACCGACCTGGATGCCTGGCGAAATGCCGTAGAACGCAACCATATCTCGGGCATCCATTTTCAGACCCCCGGACGCGAGCGTGGAACGCCTGCCCTTTACCAGGTGAAATGGATCCCCACTTTCATCATTATTGGCAAAGATGGGAACATTTTCGATAACCGCCCGCCCCAGCCGTCCGATGCCAACGTGGATGAAGTGTTGCTGAAAGCCCTGGCGCAGTAAGTTTATTCTGCACCGACAGAAAAGTACTTTTCGATCTCTTGCAGATCGTCATTGGAAGGGGTAAGGTCTTTTATGATCTTGCCCTTTTCCAGTAAAATGATGCGGGTGCAGATTTCGGTAATGTGGTTCAGGTTGTGGCTCGAAATAAGCATGGTAGTGCCGCGCACTTCATTTTCTTCTTTAAGCATACGCTTCATCAGAATCTGCGAGGTAGGATCAAGGAAATTGAAAGGTTCGTCGAGGATCAGCAGTTCGGGCTGTACCAGCATGGCGGCAATAATTCCCACCTTTTGCTTGTTGCCGGTCGAAAATTGGCGAATGAATTTTTTCTGCCCCAAAATCTCATTATTCATAAAGCGCGAAAAAGACCGGAGTTTCTCATCTGTTGCCTCTCTGGGCATTCCGGCCAGGCTTGCAACAAAATAAAAATATTCTTCGGGCGTCATGAAGTCGATGAGAAATCCCTCGTCAAGGTAACTTCCGGTAAAATTTTTCCAGTGATCGCTTCCAGCCACGCATTGACCGTTCAGCTGCACCTCGCCATTGGATGCCTTTATCAGGTCGAGCACCAGGCGAAACAGGGTGGTTTTGCCGGCGCCGTTGTTGCCCACAATGCCCAGCAGTTCTCCTTTACTGATCTGAAGCTGGTCAATGTCAAGTGCGGTCTGCTGTCCGTAGATTTTCTGTAACTCGCTAATGTTTATTTGCATGGCTATTGCTCCCGGTATTTATTCAGGTTATGATATTTTTTGCGGGCAAATTTGCGGGCCGTGGCACTCAGCCACCATTTGTGGGTGCTGATAAAAGCCAGCCCGGTGATGGCGGTGGATACGTATATGCCGGTCTTTTTTCCCCATGGAAGTAATAAGCCGGCGGCGGCCACCGGAACCAGTGAAACGAATACCAGCAATATGGAAATAAAAAGAATTCCGCTGGTACCTTCAAAGTTAAAGATGGCCTTTTTGTTGGGGTCGAGCCGGGTCGAATTGGATACTCCAAGATATATCAGCAAGGCAAAAACCGGCCCGGTGGCATAAAGCATCAACGAGAAGAGCATGGGAACAGCTGCAGGCTGCAAAAACCAAATAATGGGCAAAAGCATCAAGAACTGCAATAAAGCTACCCCAGTATAGAAATAATATTTTGCCAGGATAAACCTTTGCAGATCGATTGTGCTCACCGCAATGAAGTCAAAAAACCGGCTTTCCCACGAAAAGGTGTATTGCAGGTGGTAAAATCCAAACGAACCCATAAACATGAGCATTATCGGGTAAAATGAAACCATGGTCGATTCGTTGAACGAAGCCGAGATCATTGCCACAACCACCAAAATGGCAAAAGGCCATTGATACACATTTGCCCTGGGCCTTTTGTTGCGGGTCAGCAGCTTCCATTCCAGGTCCCAGTAGGGGCCGTAAACGGGCATTCGTGCAAACAACCTTCCCATATAGCCGCTTCCCTCGAATTTGCTTACAGCGGGGGTAACCACCAGCGTGTAGCTTTTTTGCAGGTTTTGCAGGGCCAGATAATTCAGGGCAGCAACAAGAAGCACTGGTATTGCGAAAACCGCGAGGTTTCCGCTCATCATAGCCATTCCAAGGCTTAAGGAGGCATCTTTTATTTCATGGAAAAACAGCCAGGAAAATATTGCGGCGATTGCCAGCCCGGCATACCAGATAACCAGGCCCATTTTCTCGGAAGTCTTGGCCCAAATCACAATGGAATGACTCAGACCCGCAACCAATACTAAACCGATAATGGTCATCCAGAAAGCCTCCATACCAAAATCAGGAACAATAACCCGCCGCAAAAAAGGGAAAGAGACCAGTATAAGATAGATATTGAAAGGGCTTAACCAGCTTCGCAAAAGGGTATATGTGGCAAGTTTCTTGCGCGGAATGGGCAGGTGGAGGTAGGGCGCGATTTTGTGGCGCGGTAGCTTCTGCCCCAGCAGCCGCATCAGCTGGTCTGATAAAAAAAGAACGAATAAAACAGAGAAGTAAAGTTCGTGCGGCAGCTTGTCAGGGTATAACTCCTGCAAGAAACCAGGCAAAATGCGGGCTATTAAATGTATGTACCAAAGCATGGAAAGCACCACAAAACCAATAATCAACTTAATGCCAATGCTTCGTTCAAAATAGTGCGCCCGACGGAAACTCAGCCACGCATGTTGCAGAAAAGTAGTGAACATATATTCCTTTCGATGGATTGATTTTAATACATGGCTGCAAGTATAAGGTATTTTCTGCAAAGCAACCCGGCTTTTTGGTCGAAGCTTTTCAGATTGAAACGGATCGATTTTTTTTGTTGCCTTGCGATCAAAACAGCGGCTTTGTTGTTAATCTAAAAACCAAAAAATCAGACACATGAAAAAAATTAGTCTTTTTCTTCTTCTTTTAATCCCTGCAATAGCCTTTGCCCAGCGCGACTGGAGCGCCATGAAGATAACCACCACAGAAGTGGGTCCGGGGGTTTATCGCCTTTTTGTGGGAGAAAGTGTATCCACCGTGCTTTTTGTTGGTGAGGACGGTGTTATGCTTATCGATGCCGCATACGAGCAAACTGCTCCGCAACTGAAAGCAGCCATAGAAGCTATTACATCGCATCCAGTTAAATACCTTGTGAATACCCACCACCATGGCGATCATGTGGGCGGAAACTACAACATGGGAAAGGACGCCACCATTATTGCCCACCATTTTGTTAAGGATTTCGTAAGCCGCGAGCAACGAGCTGGCGAGCGCGTAACACCAGCCCTGCCAAAGGAAGCAAGACCTGATATCAGCTTCTCTGATGAACTGAAATTTGATTTCAATGGTCAGGTTTTACAAATGCTGCATTTACCCAAGGGCCATACCGGAGGCGATATCATCATTTATTTTCCTGAAAGCAAGGTGTTGAAAATGGGCGACTTGCTGTTTGCCGATAACTTTCCTTTTGTCGATGTCAACAATGGCGGCGATCCCATGGGGTATGTCAGAAATCAGCAGTTTATTCTCGAAAATTATCCCGAAGATTTGACCATTGTTGGCGGACATGGCCCGGTTTATACCATGGCGCAACTTCGCGAATACAACAAAACCCTGGTTCAAACCTTGGAAGTGGTTCGCAAGGCAAAGGAAGCTGGAATGACTGCAGAGCAAATGAAAGCCAACCGCATCCTGAAAGAGTGGGAGGAGTGGGGAAAATTCTTCATAACCGAAGACCGCTGGATAGATACATTGTTCCCTGTTTTCTAGCCTTTTTACCTTTTACTTTTCAGATTCATTAGTATAGGGAATGCCCTTGGTACATCCTGTTCTGACACAATGATCGAAACTTCGTTCGATGTGG
Source organism: Bacteroidales bacterium (assembly GCA_019429365.1). Taxonomy (GTDB): domain Bacteria; phylum Bacteroidota; class Bacteroidia; order Bacteroidales; family UBA7960; genus UBA7960. The sequence goes on from JAHYJD010000014.1 coordinate 16,428, forward strand.
AAATGATTTCGCAAACGTTTATGCCTGCCCAGGCAAGGTTTTTCAGCAGAAAATAGTAAACCCCTGAAACTTCAGTATTATTCTTAGGAAGGCGGATGGTCACAGAACTTAATCCGCCTTTTTGTGCCAAACGTTTTTCACTGCTGAATATCTCAGTAATCTTTTCATCCAGGCTGTTGCTTGCCACAATAGTGGTTTCATAAATGCCCTGGGAAATGGTGCAGAAAGCTTCCTTGTCTTGCGACACCGCTTCCATAAGCTGGCGCTGGCAAGTATTGATTGTCTGGCTGTTTTCAAAGGTGTGGTCACTGAGCCCAGATCGCACTATAATATCACCCAGCTCATTCATGAAAGTCTTGATGCCCTTGCTTATCCTGAATGATTGCCCGGCTGGCCGGCGGTGAATGGCCATAATAATGGCACTCTCCTGCACCTTCTTTTTGGTGAGGCGCTCTACTTCGGGCAAAAGCTGACGGGCAAGGGAAGAAACGTTTATTAAACCTTCCGAAAGCGCTTCTTCCAGAAATGGCGATTGTCCAATGATCTTATTTATTGCGTTTGCTATGGTCATTTTGTTAAATATTTAACACAAAGTTATAAAAACGTTTATATTCTTAAGAAATTTCACAGATTTGTAGGATTGCCATTTCTTTGCAGCCTGAAAACAAAAGAAAAATGAAAGTATTGAAATTTGGCGGTACTTCGCTTGGCAACGCGGCACGAATGCAGGATGTTGCAAGGATAATTGAGAGCGAAAAAGACTGTATAGTGGTTTGTTCAGCCATGGCTGGGGTAACCGACTGTTTGGTAGAATTATCCGGGACCTGGAAAGCAGACGATATTAAAAAAGCAGAAATTATAAAGAAGCAGTTGTTTTCTCATTTCGAGGCCACTTGCTTTGGCCTTATGCAGGGTGCAGCTGCATTTGAATCAAGCCACTCCATTATTTTCGATCAATTTCACAAGATAGATAGAATGCTTTCTGGCAGTTGGTCGGAAGGGAAAGAAAAATGTTTGCTGGCTCAGGGGGAAATCATTACCACGCTGATATTTGATCATTACCTGAACCATTCAGGAATAGCTTTTAAATGGCTGAATGCCTTTGATTTTATGCAAAAGAACGCGGAGGCTGAGCCGGTTGTGGCCGATATTTCCAATAAACTTTCAAATTTGCCTGCATATACCGGAAGCGGCAGGTATCTTACGCAGGGTTATATTTGCCTTGATCATAATGGGCATCCTGACAACCTGGCCCGGGGTGGCGGCGATTATTCAGCAACCCTTATCGGTGCTGCAGTTAATGCAACGGTCATAGAAATCTGGACCGATATTGATGGCCTTCACAACAGTGATCCTCGGGTGGTTTCAAATACCAGCCCTGTTCGTGAGCTTTCATTCGGCGAAGCAGCTGAACTTGCCTATTTTGGTGCCAAAATTTTACACCCGAGCTGTGTCTGGCCTGCCTCGGCGCAAAGCATTCCCATAAACCTGAGAAATACCATGGAGCCCCTCTCTGCAGGTACGCTGATCAGGAAAGGGCCGTCAAATGCCGGCATAAGGGCGGTGGCCGCAAAAGATGGCATATCGGTGATCAGGATCAGGTCTGCCCGCATGCTTAATGCCTACGGCTTCCTCAAGCGAATATTTGAGATTTTTGAAAACTTCAGAACCCCGATTGATGTAATTACCACATCCGAGGTAGCCGTTTCGCTTACCATAGATAAAACGCTGCACCTTGAGGCCATTTGCAATGCTTTGCATGAACTGGGCGATGTGGAAGCCGAAACCGGTCAAAGCATTGTATGTGTGGTGGGAGACGTGCTTGCAGAACATCAGGGATATGCGGTAAAAATCATGGATGCCCTTCGGCACCTTCAGGTTAAAATGGTTTCCTTCGGCGGAAGCCGAAATAACCTGACCCTGGTAGTGCCCATGGGGCAGAAAGCTGAAGCCCTGAATTGTTTGCAAAAAGCCCTTTTTACTAATGAGCCGCATGCTTGTCAGCAGGCTTTTAATAATTAACAGAATTTGAAATGATACCTGGTTTTGACTTTTCACAAATACAAACTCCATTTTACCTTTACGACCTCGATCTTTTGGAGCAAACCGCGACCCTTGCCGCAAGGGAGGCCAGTCGCTACGGATATTTTGTCCATTATGCCATCAAAGCCAACCATGAGCCTGTAGTGCTTGAGGTGTTGAAAAGAGCTGGGTTTGGTATTGATTGTGTGAGCGGCAATGAAGTAAATGCTGCTTTGGATTATGGATTTCCTGCCAATGCCATTGCGTTTGCAGGCGTTGGAAAAACCGATGCAGAGATCAGGTTTGCACTCGAAAACGACATTTTCAGCCTGAATTGCGAATCGCTGGAAGAACTTGAGGTTATTGCAGAACTTGCTTCAAAAGCCGGAAAGCAAGCCAGGGTTGCGCTCCGGGTAAATCCAGGCATCGATGCCAAAACGCACCATCATATCACCACGGGCCTGAATGAAAACAAGTTCGGGATTCCGCTTGAACAGTTAAAAGCGGCCCTTGATTTTTGCCAGGCAACCAGCCATATTCAATTTATCGGCCTGCATTTCCATATTGGTTCGCAAATCACTTCACCAGATCCATTTATAAGGCTCTGTGAAAAAGCAAGTGAGATTTGGGAGGCTTATGATATTTCTGCTTACGGCGGTAGGGTGCTTAACCTTGGGGGCGGACTGGGTATTCACTATGAAGATCCGGCTGCCAACCCGGTCCCCGATTTTGCTTCTTTCTTCAGGTTGGTTGCAAACCACCTTGAGATTCCCCGGGAAGTTAAGGTGCACTTCGAGCTGGGAAGAAGTCTGGTGGGGCAATGTGGCTCCCTGGTTACAAAGGTGCTGTATGTAAAAAAAGGACAGCAAAAGCAATTTGTAATTACTGATGCAGGGATGACAGAATTGCTGAGGCCGGCACTTTACCAGGCTGTGCATAAAATTGAAAATCCCGGCTCTGAAAACCCCATTCAACCTTATGATGTGGTGGGTCCGATTTGCGAATCAAGCGATATTTTTGCAAAAGAAGTAATGCTTCCCAAAACCTCAAGAGGCGATATGCTCTTCATTCGATCATGCGGGGCATATGCCCAGTCCATGTCACTTCGCTACAACCTCAGAAGCTCAGCCCCGGCTTATTTTTTCCGACAAAAAGAATTTTTTTCCAATCTTTCCAATCAACCTGAACTTTCAATTCCTGTTTTTGTTTAATGTTTATAAAACAAAAATTAAACAGTTAGATTTTTTTGATTGCACCAATTCAGTTTAATTGGTAATAAATTCCAGACCAAGTATTGGTTTTTCATCTAACTTTGCTGTTTATCAACGGATTTGAAGTGTTATGATTCATATTACCCGAAGGGAAACCTTTAATGCTGCCCACCGTCTGTTCAAACCCGAATGGGACGATCAGAAGAACCTGGAGGTGTTTGGCAAGTGCTCCAATCCACGCTGGCATGGTCACAACTATGTGCTTTATGTCACCATTAAGGGCGAGGTGGACCCTGCCACGGGTTTCCTGGTAAACCTCAAAGACCTTAGCCGCATTATCAATGAGTTTGTGATAGAAAAACTGGACCACAAAAACATAAATGTGGAGGTAGACTTTATGGTTGGCAAAATTGCCTCGACCGAAAATCTGGCCATAGGTATTTGGGAGCAGCTCGAAAAACCAGTGAAGGTCCTTGGAGCGGAACTCCATTGCGTTAGGGTGGATGAAACAGAAAAAAATTCAGTGCAGTTTTACGGAAAAAATAACTTAAAAAATTGAGCAATGGCATCAGAAATTAACAGGGAAATGGCCATAGAGAACAAGATGGACGATTACGAAAAGATTGATCTCTATAACCCCAAAAAGATTCAGGCACTCTCCTCGCATTACTACAAGATTCTTGAACTGGTTGGTGAAAACCCCACCCGCGAAGGGCTTGAAAAAACCCCCGAACGAGTGGCTAAGGCCATGCAGTACCTTACCCATGGTTACGATATTGATCCCAGTGAGATTTTGCGCTCGGCCATGTTTAAGGAAGACTATAAGCAAATGGTGATCGTTAAGGACATAGAAATTTACTCCATGTGCGAACATCATATGCTTCCCTTTATCGGGAAAGCCCACGTGGCATACATTCCCAATGGTTACATTGTGGGACTGAGTAAAATTCCCCGCGTGGTCGATGCTTTTGCCCGTCGCCTGCAGGTGCAGGAAAGGCTTACCACCCAGATCAAGGAGTGTATCCAGGAAACCCTGAACCCACTGGGTGTAGCTGTAGTGATAGAAGCCCATCACCTTTGCATGATGATGCGCGGCATTCAGAAACAAAATTCTGTTACCACCACCAGCGACTTTACCGGGGCTTTTCTTTCTGAGAAAACACGTGCCGAATTTATTCATCTGCTTGGAAGCAGACTGCATTAAAAGCATTAATGTTAAAGGTTTCAGAAAGCGTGCGGTTTACCGTGCGCTTTTTTTGTTAAGTTAATTCTGTTATCTTGCAGCACATCAGGTATTATTTTCGTAATGGGAAATATACCATGAAAAATATTGAATTATGAAGAAATTCCTTTTGTTTTCCATTCCTTTTATTTTGATGGCAAGCTTTTCTGCGTGCAATAAGGACAAAAATGCTGAGCCCGATCTAATTCCAAAACCTATTGAACTAACTGCCCGCGCTCATGAAGTGATACACAGCAGCAACCATTTCGGGGTGGAGTTATTTGCCCGCACTGCCACAGATGAAACCGGAAACATGATGCTTTCGCCCCTTAGTGCCAGTGTGGCGCTTACCATGGCCCTGAATGGCAGCGAGGGCGATACCTATGAGCAGATGCGCGAGATGCTTGGCTATCCTGCAGATATGACCTTAACTGAAATAAACCTGGCTTATAAAGGTCTGGTTAGCCAGTTGCTCACTGTCGATCCTAAGGTTACCATTACACTGGCCAACGCCCTTTTCTATCGTTTGGGCTTTCCCATAAAACCTCCTTTCCTGGCTGCCATGTCCAATGATTTTAATGCCCATGTGGAGGGGCTCAACTTTGACCTTCCCTCCGCCATTAATGTCATTAATGGATGGGCAAGTGATAATACCAATGGAAAAATTCCACAGGTTATTGACCAGATTACGGATGAAACGGTGATGTTTCTGATGAATGCCCTGTATTTTAAGGGCGACTGGACCTACCAGTTTGATGTTTCTCAGACTCAAAACCGGCCTTTTATTCTTGACACTGGAAGCCAGATCAGTGTTCCCACCATGGCAGGTAATGTAATGGCCATGCGGCACTTTGGAAACGGGTTTCGGGCCATTGAACTGCCATACGGGCAAACAAACTTTTCCATGGTTGTCATTGTGCCAAATACCACCTTGACCGATTTTTACCCCCAATTTACTCCTGAGGTCTGGCAGGAAATTACAGCTGGTCTGGATAGTCAAACCCAAAGGGTAAAAACCATGGTAACTTTGCCAAAGTTTGAGTTTGATTATGAGAAGTTCCTGAACGAACAACTTCAGGGCATGGGAATGAATGATGCCTTTTCTCCAGATTTGGCAGATTTCTCAGGAATTACTGACTGGGATATTTATATCAGTTTTGTGAAGCAAAATACCTTCGTAAAGGTTGATGAGGTGGGTACTGAAGCGGCTGCCGTCACTACCATTGGCTTTGTAGGGGTCAGCCTTCCACCCAGTTTTGATGTAAACAAGCCCTTCATTTTTGCCATTCGCGAGCGCACTACCAACACTTTGTTGTTTATAGGCAGTGTGGTAAACCCTTTGTAAAAGAAAAACCACAAAATACAATTTTTTACCGGGTAGCTTTTTGGCTTCCCGGTTTTGTTTTTTTGGGGCTCATTGAGGGTTGCACCGACCTGCAGAAAAACATTAACTTTGTGCCCTGATTTTGTTTCACAAACCAAAGCGATTTGATTATGAAGAAAGCGTTTGTATTTCCCGGCCAGGGCGCACAGTTCGTTGGTATGGGCAAAGACCTCTATGATAGTTCGGCCGAGGCAAAGGCCATGTTCGAAAAGGCCAATGAAATTCTTGGATTTCGCATTACCGATCTGATGTTTTCGGGTACCGACGAAGACCTGCGTCAGACCAAAGTAACCCAGCCGGCCATTTTCCTGCATTCGGTGATTCTGGCTAATACTTTGGGCGAAAAGTTCAATCCCGACATGGTTGCAGGCCACTCCCTTGGCGAGTTCTCAGCATTGGTGGCAGCCCGCGCACTGAGCTTTGAAGACGGGCTGGTGTTGGTTTCGAAACGTGCCATGGCCATGCAAAAGGCCTGTGAGGCGGTACCATCTACTATGGCTGCGATCATTGGCCTTGCTGATGATGTAGTTGAAGGTATTTGCGCAGGCATTTACGAAGTGGTTGTTCCGGCAAATTACAACAGCCCGGGCCAACTGGTGATCTCGGGAAGCATCAAAGGTGTTGAGATTGCAATGGAAAAACTCAAGGAAGCCGGAGCAAAGCGTGCCCTACCGCTGAAGGTTGGCGGTGCTTTCCACTCGCCCCTAATGGAGCCTGCCCGCCATGAACTGGCCCAGGCCATCAACGAAACGGCCTTCAATACTCCCATATGCCCAGTGTATCAGAATGTGAATGCCAATGCAGTAACCGACCCTGCGCAGATCAAGGAAAATCTCATTGCACAACTTACTTCACCCGTGCGCTGGACACAGATCATGCAGAATATGATAGCCGATGGCGCCACCACTTTCGTGGAAGTGGGGCCTGGTGCTGTATTGCAAGGGTTGGTTAAGAAGGTAAATAAGGACATTGAAGCTTACAGCGCTTAATCTTTTTCCCAATGATCACTTACCTGCTTTTTATAGCTGGCTTCGTGCTACTTATTTACGGGGCCAAGTTTCTGGTTGATGGAGCAGCCTCCATTGCCCAAAAGCATGGTATTTCAAATATTGTCATTGGACTGACCATTGTTGCCCTTGGCACCTCTGCTCCAGAGCTGGTGGTAAACCTAATCGCCAGTTTTGCAGGCGCCGACGACGTGGCCATGGGCAACATTCTGGGCAGCAATAATTCGAATATCCTGCTCATTTTGGGCATTTCTGCGCTGATTTATCCGGTTGCCGTCAATGTAAATCACAAATGGAGAAGAATACCATTTGCACTTGAAATTCCCATAGCCATTTTTGCGGCCATTATTATTGGCATTTTGGCCAATGACAACTTAATACGGCCCATCAATACCTCTCAAATCGACCGCCTGAACGGGATCATTCTTATTATCCTTTTCCTGGTATTTATGTTTTATGCTTTTCGATATGGAAATGATGGTGTTGAAAAAGATGTGCGGCTCCATTCGTACCCTCTATGGAAGTCATTGGTTATGATTCCATTAGGGATAGGTGGCCTTGCCCTTGGCGGGAAATGGATAGTGGATGGAGCGGTGCAGATCGCCTCCATGCTGGGCATGAGCGAAGCCCTGATCAGTCTGACCATTGTGGCCGTGGGCACTTCTCTGCCCGAACTGGCAACCTGTGTGGTTGCTGCTTATAAGAAAAATGCAGGAATTGTAATCGGGAACATTGTTGGTTCAAACATTTTCAATATTTTCTTTGTGGTTGGCATCAGTGCTGTTATCCAACCCCTCAGGTTTAATCCTGCAATGAACTTCGATATCCTGGTGGGAATTTTTTCAACGGTATTATTGTTTGCTTTCCTTTTCTTTCCGCGAAAAAATATCCTGGAGCGCTGGCAAGGCGGAGTACTCTTTGCACTTTATCTGGGGTATATCATTGCCCTGGTGCTCGGTGAAATGGGCGTTATAAACCTGAATTTTTCAGCTTTCCTGAGTTAAGAAGTTTCTCCAGGGCTGGCTCATACAAAGCCTTTTCGAGCAGCTTAAAGTACTGAAAGCTGTGCATATCGCTTCCAAGGAAGTCGATCATTCCGGCATCAATAAGCTTTTCCGAAATTTTCTTGGTGGGCAGCGAATAATATCCCGAAAGGGAGATGGTGTTGAGTTGAAAAAATACCTCCCGGTCCTTCAGCTCTTCAAGTTTTGAAAACATCCCGTGCCAGTATACGTAGCGTTCGGGGTGGGCCAGAATTACCTTATAGCCTGCCACCTGCATTTCGAATAGCAGTTCGCTAAGGTTTTGCGGAGGGCTGTAGTAGGGCAATTCAATTAAAACGTAATTGTCGCCAAAGGTCATTAGCCTTTTCTCCTTCACCATAGGTGCAAAACCCTCATCAACCAGGTATTCAGCAACGGCTTCAAATGCAATGTTAAGCCCCGCTTCCTTAATGGCTTTCTTTACTTCAGCTTCGCCCTTGCGAATAATTTCTTCGTTGTTTTTGTAGAGATCGGCCATGATGTGGGGCGTGGTAATGATCTTTCTGAAACCCAGCCCGGCCATTTGTTCCAGCAGTGTCAGTACGGTGTGCATATCGGGGGCTCCGTCGTCGATGCCTGGTATCAGGTGCGAATGCATGTCGGTAACCAGGGGCGACAAGTCCACAGGCTTTTCCAGCTTTTTCTTTTTAAACCAATTGCCAAACAGGCTCATAGGCATGCACTTTTAGAGTGAAAACAGGTTGACGATCATCTTTTTTCGTATTGCTCGCGATAGTAATTCTGATATTGTCCTGAAGTAACATGTTCGAGCCAGTCGTTGTTGTTCAGGTACCAATCCACTGTTTTTTCAAGGCCTTCTTCAAACTGCAGGGAGGGTTTCCAGCCCAGTTCGCTTTGTAATTTGCTGGCGTCGATGGCATAGCGCAGGTCGTGCCCGGCACGGTCTTTCACGTAAGTGATAAGGCTTTCGGAAATGCCTGGCTCGCGACCCAGTTTTTTATCCATGATCTTACACATGAGGCGTATCAAGTCAATGTTTTTCCATTCGTTGTGCCCGCCAATGTTATACGTTTCGCCGTTTTTCCCTTTTTGCATGATCAGGTCAATGGCCCTGGCATGGTCTTCCACATACAACCAGTCGCGTACATTCTCGCCCTTGCCGTACACAGGCAGGGGCTTCATATGAATGATGTTGTTGATGAAGAGCGGAATCAGTTTCTCGGGAAACTGGTTTGGACCGTAATTATTGGAACAGTTTGAAATAACGATAGGAAGTCCGTAAGTGTGATGATATGCCCGTACGAAATGATCGCTTGATGCCTTTGATGCGGAATAGGGGCTGCGCGGGTCGTAGGCGGTGGTTTCGGTAAACAGGCCTTCTTGTCCCAGTGAGCCATAAACCTCGTCGGTGCTGATATGGAAGAAAAGCTTGCCTTCGAAGGGCCTTTGCCAGAACTTCCGCGCTGCATTAAGCAGATTAACTGTGCCTACCACGTTGGTGTAAATGAAATCGAGCGGGTTGGTGATGCTGCGGTCTACATGTGATTCAGCAGCAAGGTGAAGCACCACATCAAAATCATGCTTTTCAAAAAGCCCGTTGATGACTTCCATATCCAGGATGTCGGCTTTTATGAAGTGATAATTCGGTTGATTTTCTATATCGGCCAGGTTGGCCAGGTTGCCGGCATAGGTCAGGCTATCGAGATTAAAAATTTGGAAATCAGGATATTTTTTCACCATAAGCCGCACCACATGCGAGCCAATAAATCCGGCACCTCCTGTAATCAGTACTTTTTTCATATCAGATAAAATTTTAAAATTCCAGAATGCCTGCAGCCAGGTTTTTTTCCCACATCCATGCCGAGGCCATCATTTCATCAAGACTCTTTTCGGCCCTCCAGCCCAATTTCAGGTTGGCCAGCGTTGTGTCGGCCCAAACCCTTGGCACATCGCCCGTCCTGCGACTGGTGATCTCGTATGGGAGTTTCATGCCGGTGACCCGCTCAAAAGCCATTATGGCTTCCATTACGCTGGTACCTTTTCCCGTTCCAAGGTTATATACTTCGAGGCTTTCTTTGTGAATGCCTTTTAGTAGTCGGCTGATAGCCACCACATGGGCTTTGGCCAGGTCAACCACATGAATGTAATCGCGTATGGCGGTGCCATCGGGCGTATCATAGTCGTTGCCAAACACCATGAGCTTCTGCCGCTTGCCAATGGCGGTCTGGGTGATGAAGGGCACCAGGTTGTTGGGGATGCCAATGGGCAGTTCGCCGATCAGACCACTTTCGTGGGCACCAATGGGGTTAAAATAACGCAGCGAAATGGCCTTAAGGGCACTTGAGTTTACCGTATCTTCAATAATCTCTTCGCTGATCTGTTTGGTATTCCCGTAAGGGGAGAAGGCTTTTTTTACTGGCGCTTGCTCAGTAACCGGCAGCACCTCGGGCTGTCCATACACTGTGCAGGAAGAGGAAAAAACCATGTTTGGCACTTCGAACTCTTCCATGAAGCGCAGCAAGTTGAGCAACGAGACCAGGTTGTTGTGGTAATATTTCAGCGGAAACTCAACCGATTCGCCTACCGCTTTATATGCAGCAAAATGGATGACGCCGGCCAGGTCGTGGTTCTCGCGAAAGAATACCCGCAGTGCTGCTTCGTTGCACAGGTCGAGCTCGTAAAATCTTGGTTTTTTCCCGCTAATGCGGCCAATCTGGTCAACAATCGTGGCCGTGGAGTTGGAGAGGTTGTCGATAACCACCACCTCAAAACCATTTTGCTGCAATTCGACCACGGTGTGCGAACCAATATAGCCGGTACCGCCCGTAACCAGGATTTTTTCGCCCATTTTCTCAGTTTTTAAAGACTCCAGTAAGTCAGGTCTTTGATCTTATTGCGGAAAATACCCTTGATGTCAATCAGTATGGGATTTTCAGTTCCCTGCATATAAGCTTTCAGATCGTTTTCCGTAAGGTTAACGTATGGCTTGTGGTTAACGGCCACCACTACGGCATCGTAATTGTTTCCGGGATTTTTAACCAACTCAAAACCATATTCATGCGCTATGTCCTTGCTGTTGGCATAGGGGTCTATCACGTCCACCTGCACGCCATACGATTTTAGTTCACACACCAGGTCGGCCACTTTCGAGTTGCGGCTGTCGGCCACATTTTCCTTAAAGGTGGCACCCATTACCAGCACTTTGGTGTTCAGAATGTTTTTGCCGGCGGCAATGAGTTTTTTTACCAGTTGTTTGGCAGTGTAAAAGCCCATGCTGTCGTTAACGAAGCGCCCGGAATTGATCACCTGGGGGTGATAACGAAACTCTTTGGCCTTGTAAACCAGGTAGTAAGGGTCAACGCCAATGCAATGCCCGCCAACCAGACCAGGATAGAAGCGAAGGAAATTCCACTTGGTGCCGGCGGCTTCGAGCACATCGTAGGTATTTATGCCCATGCGATTGAAAATGATGGAAAGTTCGTTCATTAGGGCAATGTTTACATCGCGCTGGGTATTTTCTATAATCTTGGCAGCTTCGGCCACCTTAATGCTTGGTGCCCGGTGTACGCCTGCCTTCACAATCAGTTCGTAGGTTTTGGCAATATTGTCCAGGGCCTCTTCGTCGTTGCCCGATACCACCTTAGTGATGGTGGTAATGGTGTGGTCTTTATCGCCGGGGTTAATGCGCTCGGGCGAAAACCCCACCTTGAAATCTACCCCGGCTTTCAGGCCAGACATCTCTTCCAGAATCGGGATACAATCCTCTTCCGTGCAGCCAGGGTAAACTGTTGACTCATATACTACGTAATCTCCTTTTTTCAGGGCTTTCCCAACAGATTTGGAAGCGGAAATCAATGGACGCAGGTCGGGCAGGTTGTGGTTGTCGATGGGGGTGGGAACGCCCACAATATGGAAGTTCGCTTTTTTCAAATCATCCGCATTTGCGGTAAACAGAATGTCACAGCCTTCAAAGGCTTCAGCATTCAACTCTTCGCTGGGGTCGATGCGGTTGCGCATCATTTTCACCCGGTCTTCTTTAATATCGAAGCCCACCACTTTTATCTTACGGGCAAATTCGAGGGCAATGGGCAATCCTACGTAGCCTAATCCTATCACCGAAAGGGAGGCTTCCTTTTTCAACAGTTTTTCGTAAATACTCATCTTTTAATGATTATTGCTTTTAATATTTTGAGTTAGTTGTTTGTCGCGCAAAGCGTAAATTCGTTCAATGATCTCGACCACCTTAAGGCCTTCGAGGGCATTGGTGGTAATGGTGGTACTGCCTTTCAGGGTATCCACCACATTTTGAATAATGAAGTGGTGATTGGCAGCGCTGCCTTTGTAAGGGCCGTAGTCGTTGGGTGGTTCGGATGGAGGCAATTCGGGCATTTCATAGTTTTCCACGTGGCAATACTCCACTTCGTTCATGTATTGCCCGCCAATTTTGACACTGCCTTTGCTCCCCACAATGGTAATACTGCTTTCCATGTTTTTGTCCCACACTGCCGTGGAATAGTTAATGCAACCCATGCCGCCGTTCACAAAGTTGAACGCCACCATTCCTGAGTCTTCAAAGTCAGTCAGTTCGGCATGGGCGAAATCGTTGAATATACCCTGAATGTCCTTAATGTCGCCAAAGAGCCAGTACATAATGTCTACGAAGTGGGCAAACTGGGTAAAGAGGGTGCCGCCATCCAGGTCAGCAGTGCCTTTCCAGCCGCCTTTTTTGTAATAGCGGTGGTCTCGGTTCCAGTAGCAATTTACCTGCACCATATGGATCTCGCCCAGCTTTTGCTGTTCGATCATTTCCTTGATCCAGATGCTTGGAGGCGAATAGCGGTTTTGCATTACCAGGAAAAGCTGCCGGCTCACCTGCAGCGATTTGTAAATGATGGATTCGCACTGTGCTTTGGTAAGGGCCATGGGCTTTTCGCAAACCACGTGAATTTTCTTATCGAGGGCCTGCAGGCAATGCCTGGCATGGAAACCATTGGGCGTGCAAACATTTACCACATCGACTTCGATGCCGCTGCCAAGAAGGTCTTCTATCGACTGAAAGAAGGGCGCATCATAGGCTTCCAGCCCAAGCTGCTCGCGTGGTTTTACGTCGCATAGCGCCACCAGCTCAGCTTCAGGATTGCGCACGATCATTTCCGCATGGCGCTTTCCAATATGGCCACAACCCACCACCGCAAAACGAATCTTCTCAACCGGCTTTTCCATGTTCTATTTTTTGCAATTTATTGCGCCCAAATCTTTTTAAAATTCCAAGTTCCAACCTTTGGTATTCGTGCAATGCATTAGGGAGCTGTAACCTCAAACCTCAAACCCCAAACCCCAAACCTGAAACCCTAATCCCTAATCCCTATCTTCCTTACCCTTCCGTTATCGAGCGAATAAGTTTGTCCGCTTTCCGGGCATTTTGCCACCCCTTTTTCGTCGAAATTCAGGCGGTGTCCAAACTCGCTCATCCAGCCAATTTGCTTGGCGGGATTGCCCACCACCAGTGCATAGGCCGGCACATCTCTGATTACTACGGCGCCTGCACCGATAAATGCAAATTGGCCTATTTCTATGCCGCAAACAATGGTGGCATTGGCTCCTATGCTTGCTCCGTGTCTAACCAGCGTTTTAACATACTGGTCTTTGCGCACCACGGCGCTGCGGGGGTTTACAATATTGGTAAATACCATCGAGGGTCCAAGGAACACATCGTCTTCGCAAATCACCCCGGTATATATAGAAACATTGTTCTGCACCTTCACGTTGTTGCCAAGCACCACGCCCGGAGAGATCACCACGTTTTGTCCCAGGTTGCAGTTTTCTCCCAACTCGCAGCCGGGCATTATGTGTGTAAAATGCCATATTTTGCTGCCCTTTCCGATTTTACAGCCGGGGTCAATAATGGCGGTTTCGTGACTGAAGTATTCTTTTTCTGCCATTCAATAAATTTTTATCGGTTCACGAATTCGAGTACTGATTCGGTTATGTATTTCAGTTGCTCATCGTCAAGTTCAGTATGCATAGGCAGCGAAATCACGCTTTTGCTCAGGGCTTCCGTTACCGGGAAATCGCCTTCCTTGTACCTGGGGTCTGTATAGGCCTTTTGCATATGCATGGGCACGGGGTAATAAACCATAGCCGGAATGTCTTTCGACTGCAAATGTTCCTGCAGGCCAAAGCGGTCGATATTTTGCGTGATCAGGGTGTATTGGTGAAAAACGTGGGTTGAGTTACCAGCCCTTTTGGGTGTCAACAGTTTTGGGTTGTTGGCAAAGGCGTAGTCGTAATAGTCGGCGGCGGCATTTCTTGCTTCGGCATACTGGTCGAGGTGCCTGAGCTTAATGCGCAAAATAGCTGCCTGTATGCTATCCAAACGCGAATTTACTCCGATAGAATCGTGGTAATATCTTACTTCCATGCCGTGGTTCACAATAACGCGCATGCGCTGTGCCAGCTGGTCGTCGTCGGTAAAAACGGCCCCGCCGTCGCCATAGCAGCCCAGATTTTTTGAGGGGAAAAACGAGGTGCATCCGATAAGGCCCATGGTTCCTGCCTTTTTGGTCGTTCCATCGCTGAATTTATAGGTGGCACCAATGGCCTGAGCAGTATCTTCAATTACGGCAATGTTATGCTCTTGCGAAATTTCCAGAATGGCCTCCATGTCGGCGCACTGCCCAAAAAGGTGAACTGGCACCACTGCTTTCGTTTTCGGGGTAATGGCCTTGCGAAAAGCCCGCGGATCGATGTTGAACGTGAGTGGATCCACATCTACCAGCACCGGGGTAAGGCCCAGCAGGGCTATCACCTCCACGGTGGCTACAAAAGTAAAAGAGGTGGTAATCACTTCATCACCGGGTTTCAGATCGAGTGCCATCATGGCCACCTGCAGGGCATCCGTGCCATTGGCGCAAGGTATCACATGTTTTATGCCCAGATAAGATTCCAGCTCTTGCTGAAAACTCTTTACCTCAGGGCCGTTAATATATTGAGTTGACCGGATTACATTCAGTACTGCGTTATCAATTTCGTTGCTGATCTTATCATATTGACCTTTAAGGTCAACCATTTGAATTTTTCGCATAAGGATGGATGGTGGGGTTGTTTTTAGTTTTTAATTACAGCCTACAAAGATAAAAATTATTCTTTCGGTCATTGATTTTTCAGCGGCAAAACCCGTGTATGCTTTGGGTACACGGCAAAAGGATTTTTGTGCAGAGGCGGCTACCCGGTTCATACGAATGCTTTATCTTTGCGGCGACAAAACCCTTGCTGATGCGGTGGCTCTACCAAATCTTTATTCTCATTTACCAGGCCGGTGTGTTGGTGGTTTCCTGGTTTTCGCCCAAGGCAAGGCTTTGGCGGCAGGGGCGCAAGGGCCAGTTTAAAAAAATGCAGGCCGCTTTCGCGGAAAGGGATCGTCTGGCTTGGTTTCACTGCGCTTCTCTGGGTGAGTTCGAGCAGGGCAGGCCCGTGATTGAGGCGTTCCGCAAGGAGTTTCCTGAATATAAGGTGCTGCTTTCTTTCTTTTCCCCTTCAGGTTTCGAAATCCGCAAAAACTACGAACAGGCCGACTACATCTTTTACTTGCCGCTCGACACCCGGGCCAATGTGCGGCGCTTCCTGAATATCTGGAAACCTTCGGTGGCCATTTTTGTGAAATACGAGTTTTGGTTCAACTACCTTAATGCCCTCCATGAGCGAAGAATTCTTTCCCTGGTAATTTCGGCCAACTTCAGGCCCGGGCAGCATTTTTTTCGCCCTTACGGGAAATGGTTTCGCAGGCAATTGAAAAAATTGTCATTTATTTTTGTGCAAAATGAAAAGTCGCTTAAGCTGCTTCAAAAGGCAGGTATTACCAATGCGGCCATTAGCGGCGATACCCGTTTCGATCGTGTGGCGGCCATTGCCGGGCAGCCTGTGAACTTTCCGCAATTCGATGACTTTGCGCGCGATAGCCAGATACTGGTTGCGGGCAGCACCTGGCCGGCCGACGAGGCATTGCTGCTGCCGCTTATCAATAATCCTGCCGGGAAACTTAAGTTTATCATAGCACCCCACGAAATCCAGCCCCAGCATATTCAAAACCTGAAAAGGAAGATTAAGGTTCGGACCGAAATCTTTTCCGAACTCTCAGCCAATGTGCCGGCCGATACCCGGGTGCTGATCATCGACCGCATCGGTATGCTGTCAGGCCTTTACAGGCTGGGAACCCTGGCTTATATCGGCGGCGGTTTCGGAAGAGGTATTCACAATATCCTTGAAGCCGTTACTTTTGGCCTGCCCGTTTTTTTCGGACCCCGTCACCAGCAATTTGCCGAAGCCCTCGAACTGATCGAAAGGGGAGGGGCATTCCCTGTTCACGATGCTGAAACACTGGAAAGAGGCGTCAAGGCCTGCATTGAAAATCCTGTTGCCCTGCAAAATGCCTCCGCCGTGTGTTTGAAATACATTGCCGTAAAGAAAGGGGCTACTGATGCCATCATTGATTTTTTGAAAAAACAACTTCCCTGACATTCATTCTTTCCCCGAAAGGAGCTTTTTTTTCTTATTGAAATTGGTTAATTTTATTCTCCGGTTTGCAATTGAAAACAAAAAATCTAACCATGAATTTCTTCCTAAAGGTATTGGTCTCTTCGTTTGCCGTAATCATTGCTTCCTACATTTTGCCCGGTGTGCATGTGCCCAATTTTATCACTGCGCTGGTGGTTGCCTTTGTGTTGGGTCTGCTCAACATGTTGCTTAAGCCAATTCTGGTTATTCTTACCATACCTGTAACCATAATGAGCCTTGGCTTGTTTTTGCTGGTTATCAATGCCTTCATCGTGCAGCTAACGGCTTACTTTGTTGGGGGCTTTGTAGTCGATAGTTTTTGGTGGGCTTTGTTGTTTAGCATAATCCTTTCTGTGGTGACCTATTTTCTGGAAATCCCGGTTAAGCCCCGGCCGCCCCATGGTTCTGGTCATCCGCGCAACTATTAGTAAATACTGGTCTTACAGCAGGTTCTTTTTCATGTGCCACGACTTGGCACGCTAATTGGTTTTGCATGGGCGAATACGTTTTACTAAATTTTGGAGGACTACGCCATGAAAAAACTAATGATGACCTTTGCCTTGATGAGCCTGGCCCTCTCGCTGGCCGCCTCTCATCCAAACCCTTCCGAACTGATCATATCGCTGCACGATGGTGCTGCCTTTAATATTACCGTTGGCGACCGTTCATACGATCATCAGCGTACGTCCTATACCATTTCCGACCTGCGTCCCGGACGGCACTTTGTACGGATCGTCAGGTACGACCGGTTTTTCAACGGACGTGTGTATGTGCTGGGCGCATCGCGGGTTGTTTTTGCCGATTATGTAAGGGTTCCGGCCCGCTCCCGCATTGTGGGGCGCATCGACCACCGCGGCCGCTTTGTTGAAGTGGAGCGCATGGCCCTCAGGTATGCTCCTGCTCCCCCTCCCGCACATTATCCGCCTGCTCACCACCCGGGTTCGTATCGCGTTGCAATGAGCCCACAGGCCTTTGCTGGCCTCAAGGCCACCCTGGCCAACACCCGCTTCGAAAGCAGCCGGCTCGACATTGCCAAACATGCCGTTTCGCGCAACAATCTGAGTGCCATACAGGTCAAGGAAATGATGGATATGTTCTCCTTCGAGTCGAACAGGCTGGAACTTGCCAAATACGCCTACGGGCATACCATCGACCCGCAGAATTACTTCCTGGTGCACCGGGCCTTCCGCTTCAGCAGCAGCACCCGCGAACTCAACAGGTTTATTGCAGCAAACTACTAAACGATTACCTTTATAAAAAAAAGCACTATGAAGCAAAAAGCAATCACCGTATTGTACTTGCTGCTGACCCTGGGCCTGGCGGTTCAGGGTCAGCCTTTGCAGGTACGCTCCGAAATGAAAGAGGCCACTGTGTTCTTCCAGGGCGCCCAGCTCACCCGCGAAGCCCAGGCAAGGGTGCCTGCAGGCATCAACGAATTGGTGTTTACCAATCTTCCGCTCGACATCGACGCTTCGAGCATACAGGTAAAGGCCAGCGGCGCACTGACCATATTGTCGGTAAGTCACAGAACCAACTTCCTGGAGAGCCCCGAGCAAAGCCGTGAAATCAGAATGCTGGAGGACAGCCTCAGGTATTACAAAAACCGGATCGATCTGAACCGGTCACTGCTAAAGGTTTACGAAGAAGAAGAAGCCCTGCTGGCTGCCAACCGATCATTGGGAGGCAGTGAACGCGGTGTGCAGGTGGCAGAGCTTAGGGCCGCTGCCGACTTTCTGAGGCAAAGACTGCAGGAAATTAAAACCAATTCGCTCAAAGTGCAGCAGGAGGTGGAAAAGGACGGAGAGCGCCATGCACGCATTTCACAACAGCTCAACCGCTTGCGCGGAAGGGCTTCCAGCCGCATGGGCGAAGTGGTGGTGCAGGTTTCGGCAAGCTCGGCAGTAAATGCGGCTTTTGTACTTACCTACAATACTTTTTCGGCCGGCTGGAACCCGGTTTACGACATTCGGGTGGCCGACATTGACCGCAACCTGGAGCTTTTGCTCAAAGCCAACGCCTACCAAAATACCGGCGAAGACTGGAACAACGTCAGGCTGACTTTCTCTACCGGCGACCCCCGACAGTGGGGACAGAAGCCACAGCTTTCTCAATGGTTCCTCAGGTTTGATGAGGAAATCGCTATTAGAGGCTATGGCACCCGGTTAAAGATTCAGGAGTTTAACGAAGAAATGGTTTTTGATGCTGAAATGGTCCCTGCTCCAACAACAGCCCAGTCGGCTGCCGACTTTGTGCAGGTGCAGGAAGGCCGAGTTACCAGGGAGTTTATGGTAAATACGCCCTACAACCTGCCTTCGGGTGGCGACCGCCGGGTGGTGGAATTGGAAAACAATAGCCTGCCTGCCCTTTACGAATATTTCGTGGTGCCCAAGCTCAATCCCGATGCCTTTCTGGTGGCCCGCGTGCCCGACTGGCAGCAATATGCCCTGCTGCCCGGCGAAGCAAATATGTTCTTTGAGGGAACTTTCCTTGGAAAAACCTTTATTGACCCGGGTGTAACCACCGATACCCTGGAACTTTCGCTGGGGCGCGACCGCAACATTGTGGTGAAGCGCGAACGCATGAAAGACCAGAGCAGGAGAAGTTTCCTTGGCAACAGAACAACCGATACTGTGGGATGGGAGATCAGCGCACGCAACAACAAGCGGGTGGCTGTTATCCTGAATATCCAGGACCAGGTGCCGGTTTCCACTCAGCAGGATATTGAGGTTTCGGTGGAAGAAATGTCGGGAGCACAGTACGACAGGGACCGTGGATTTGTGACCTGGAGGCTGGAACTGGCCCCGGCCGAAACACAGCAGCGAACCCTGCGCTATTCGGTGCGCTATCCGTCCGGTAAGAAGATTACCCTGGAATAAGAAATGAAGTTGACTTAAAAGCCCGCTCCTTTTATTTCAGCATATCCTGAAATAACTTTTCCATTTTTTTCAGCTTTGGAACAATCACAAACTGGCAATAAGCCTGGTTAGGATTGTTGGCAAAGTAATTCTGATGATAATCTTCAGCTTTGTAAAAAGCTTTGAATTCAGTTATTTCTGTAACAATGGGGTCATTCCAAATCTTTTCCTTGTCGAGCGCTTCCTTTGCCTTTTCCGCCAACTCTTTCTGTTGCTGGCTATGATAAAAAATCACTGAACGGTATTGGGTCCCCACATCAGCACCCTGGCGGTTGAGGGTGGTCGGGTCATGCGTTTTGAAAAAGATTTCGAGTAACTGAAGGTAGCTGACTTCCTCGGGGTTGAAGCGAATCTGAATAACCTCGGCATGCCCGGTCATTCCGCTGGTTACTTCGCGGTAGGTGGGGTTGGAAATCTTCCCGCCCGAATAACCTGATACCACACTGTGCACGCCCTGCACCCGCTGAAAAACAGCTTCGGTGCACCAGAAGCACCCGCTGCCAAAAGTGGCAGTTTCAAGCAAGGCAGTATTATGGTGATTAAGTTCTGACATATCTTCCGTTGTGTTTGAGTGAATCGAATTTTGGCTGCAGCCACCCGCCAGCAGCGAAAAGATCAAAACAAATAGTTTCATGAAAATTAATTTTTTAAAAAAAACTTACGGGTGATGACAAGATAATACCTGCTGAAGCAGGAAACCCTGCAACAGAAAAACAACAAAACCGCCCTTTTGTTTCAGAAAAGTGATCAGGCCATACGTTCGATCAGGAAGCGGTAGTCTTTTTCGCTCAGTTTGTGATGCGCGCCGTTAACGGTATTATGCCGCATAATCTCAAACAGGTCGTCGAGTTCTTTTGGTGAGGCGTCGACTCCTGCCTGCGACAGGCGCACGGGGCTGCCCAGCAGTTTAAAGAAATATTCGAATTTGTAAATGGTATCTTCGGTGCTGTCGCAGCCAAACAAGGCCGATCCAAGTTCAATAATTCTTTCGGGGATGCGGTCTTTTTGCAGCTTTAGCCAGGCTGGGTAGACAATGGAAAGGGTGGCCCCATGGGCCAGGTCCCACTTAACGCTCAGCGTATGGCCCAGGTCGTGTACGCCCCAGTCGCCCGATTTTCGTCCGGGCATGGTCATACCATTGAGGGCGCAGGTGGCGGCATACATGATGCGGGCGCGCAGATCGTAGCTATCTGGGTCGTTCATCAGTTCAGGGCCATATTTCATGGCTTCCTGAATGATGGCAATGACAAAGCGGTCGGAAAGGCTGGCATCACCCTCGCCAAACCAGGCTTCCAGTGCATGGGCAACCAGGTCGATGGTGCCGTAGGCGGTATAATTAGCCGGCACGCTGCGGGTAAAGTCAGGATCGAGAAAACTGTGTTTGGGAAACATGAGCTTGTGCCCGTAGCCGATCTTCTTTTTGTGTTGGTTGCTTTGCACCACTGCTACAGAATTCATCTCAGTGCCGGTGGCAGCCAGGGTAAGCACACCGATGAGCGGAACGGCTGCTTTAGGTTTTTTGCCGCCATCGAGAAATTCCCAACCCGAATGATCGACCGGTATGGTGATGGCGATGATCTTGGCGCTGTCAATCACGCTACCGCCACCAACGGCCACCACCAAGTCGACTCCATGCTTACGTCCGAGGTCGGCGGCCGCATCCACATCTTCAATAATGGGGTTCGATTTAATGCCATCGTATTCAAAAACCTCTATTCCGGCTTCGTGAAGGCTCTGCAGGGTTTGCTGATACGAGCCATTCTTCTTTACTGAACCTTTTCCGTAAACAAGCAGGGCTTTCTTGCCATATGCTGAGGCGGCTGCCCCGAGCTTTTTTACCACACCCTGTCCAAAGTGCAGTTTTACGGGATTATAAATAGTGAAATTTTCCATAATGAATCATTTTTATTGGTAAAGAAACAAACCTAATGGTTTTTCAAACAAAATACAAGCAGGAAATTGGTTCTCTTCCATCAAAAAAAAGCACTAACCATGGAGGAAAGAAGCAGGATTTTTATAATTTTATGCCTTCATTGGGGGAAAGGTGCTTCTGAAAATGCCGGTTCCTTCCAGATTTTTTCGAAACAGTAAAAGCAGATAAGATGACAACACCAAAAATTAAAGGAACAATTGGGATATTGACAGGTGGGGGTGATGTCCCCGGGCTGAATCCGGCCATACGAGCCATCACCATTAGGGCTCTTCGCGAGGGTTACCGTGTTGTGGGTATTCGGCGCGGCTGGGCAGGTATTATGGAAGTGATACGCGACAAAAAAGCCGATAACAGCCAGAATTTCATTGAGCTTTCGGAAGACATTGTCAATCGTGCTGGCCGAACTGGCGGTACCTTCCTGCATAGTTCGCGTACCAGGCCCAGCCATGTTCCCTTAAAGCATGTGCCCGAAATGTACAAGGATAAATATAAGGCCGAAATAAACGACCTTACTCCTGAGGTGCTTAAGAACATCGACTTTATCGGAATTGATTATCTGATTCCAATTGGTGGCGACGACACCCTGAGCTACTCGGTAAGGCTTTACCAGGAAGGGGTGAAAGTTGTGGCCATTCCAAAAACCATGGATAACGACGTGCCCGGCACCGATTATTGCATTGGGTTCAGCACCTGCGTAACCCGTACCATTGCCATGACAAACCTTCTTCGAACTTCTGCAGGTTCGCATGAGCGTATCTTGGTTATTGAGGTATTCGGGCGTTATGCCGGCTTTACCGCCTTGTTGCCCACTATGGCCGGTGCTGCCAACCGCTGTGTGATCCCTGAATATAAATTTAAGATCGAACACCTTACAGAACTGCTGGTTCAAGACCGCCAGAAAAACCCGAGCAAGTACTCGGTGGTGCTGGTTTCAGAAGGTGCTGCCTTTGAGGGTGTGGATATGATGTTTTCCAACATGGAAAAAGACATGTTCGGTCATGCCAAACTTGGGGGCATTGGTGATGCCGTTTCGGCTAAGATTAAGGAAGTTAGTCCGCAATTTAACAATGGCCGCCGTGTGGAAACCATTAATCAGCATTTGGGATACCTGGTGCGCTCGGGCGACCCTGATGCCATCGACAGCATTGTGCCTATGGCATACGGAAACCTTGCCCTGGATCTGGTGCTTAAAGGCATTCACGGACGGCTTGTGATACTTAAAAACGGCCGCTATGATAATATGCCCGTTGATATTGTCACCAGCACCAAGAAGCTTATTGACCTTCATAAACACTATAATACCGACCGCCTGCGTCCGGTGTATGAGTCATTTATCGATAAGCCGCTGTTCCTGATTTAGGATGCAGTCGGATTGTTTTCCTTATAGCGCAGCCCACGGGTTGCGCTTTTTTTTAAGGGCAAAAAAAATCCCGCCTGCTGGCGGGAAGTACTTTCTTTGGCGGAGAGAGAGGGATTCGAACCCCCGGAGGTTTTACCCTCAACGGTTTTCAAGACCGCCGCAATCGACCACTCTGCCATCTCTCCGCGGCAAAAGTACTAAAATTTTCTTTTTCCAATTAAAATTTTCTTTAAAGGCATGTGCTTTAAAAACCTTATTTTTACAGGCGTGTGTGATGGAGTAACTTGCCAAAAGAGGTTTCCTTTATGACAAATCCCAGGGTAGCGGTGGTGATATTGAACTGGAACGGGAGATCTTTTCTTGAAAAGTTCCTGCCGTCGGTGCTCGAAAATAGTCCAGGATGGGCCGAACTGGTCATTGCCGACAATGCCTCCACCGACGACTCCATTGCATTTCTCTCGGCCTGGTACCCCGAATTAAGACTTATTCAACTCGACAAAAACCTGGGTTATGCCGGGGGTTACAATGCTGCCCTTGAAAAAATCAAGGCCGACTACTACGTGCTGCTCAATTCTGATATTGAGGTGCCGCCCAATTGGATCGAGCCTGTAATCCATTACATGGAGGCCCATCCGCAGGTGGCCGCGGCCCAACCAAAGATTCTCTCGTGGCAGCAGCGAACCCATTTCGAATATGCCGGGGCATCGGGCGGGTTTCTCGATGTGCTGGCTTACCCCTTTTGCCGGGGGCGGGTGTTTGGGCGGCTCGAGGAAGACTGCGGGCAATATAACGAGACGGTTAATGTATTATGGGCCACAGGAGCCTGCCTTTTTGTGAGGGCAAGCGCTTTCGGGGAGGTTGGTGGTTTTGATGCCCGCTTTTTTGCCCATATGGAAGAAATAGACCTGTGCTGGCGCTTGCAGAATAAAGGCTGGGAAATTGCCGTGGTACCGGCCGCTGAGGTGTATCACGTGGGCGGCGGAACTTTGCCCAAGTCAAGCCCCTTCAAAACTTTTCTGAATTTTAGAAACAGCCTCTGGCTGCTGGCAAAAAACTTGCCGGCACGCTATTTTTATCCCTTATTGCCGGTGCGCCTGGGGCTGGATATTGTGGCTGCAACCAAATTCCTGCTCAGTGGCCACTTTGCCGATGCCTGGGCAGTTTGCAAGGCCCATTTGGCATTTTTTATACACTTTCGTGAAATGCGTCGCCATAGAATAGCCACTACCGAAAGCTTGCCCGCTGGCATATACAAGGGCAGCATTGCTTTCAGCCATTTTATCAGGCGAAAGGCGACCTATCTCGACCTGAATCAGGCGCGGTTTTCTCGAAAAAAATAATTCAGATTATTCCCGCCCTTATTCCTTTTTCAGAAAGCTCTGCACAGCCAGGCGGTAGCTGTCGAGGCCGAAGCCCGAAACGCAGCCGGCGCAGTTGGGCCCGATGAGCGAATGATGTCTGAAATCTTCGCGGGCAAAGATGTTGGAAATATGAACCTCCACTACCGGGGTGGTCACAGCAAGAATGGCATCAGCCAAGGCCACGCTGGTATGGGTATAACCGCCGGCATTTAAAATAATGCCTTGATAACTGAAGCCGGTTTCATGTATTTTGCTGATAAGTTCTCCCTCTATATTGCTCTGAAAAAAATCGATCTGAATGTCGGGAAACCATTTTCTGAGTTTCTCCAGGTAATCCTCAAAAAATTCTTTGCCATACACCGAAGGTTCCCTGCTTCCCAAAAGGTTGAGATTGGGCCCATTGATAATGATCAGCTTCATGCTCGTTTTTTTTGCAAATTAATGAAAATTACGCTGTCTGGCCTAATTTTTCTTCCATGCGTCAGCAGTGCTGTTGTGACTTTGGTTTTACCGTGAGAAATTTTGTAACTTTGCAGTGCTTATCAAAAATAGGGGTGCCCCAAACGAAGGGCTGAGATCAAACCCATTGAACCTGCTCCGGGTAATGCCGGCGAAGGGAAGGGATGTAAACAAAGAGCGGGCTTTTGCCTCTATTATCCGCTTAATGTTTAACACAAAATTCAACATTTTAAATGAAAAAAACATTGCTGACAATGGCTCTATGCCTGGTCATGCCATTGCTTGCGGTAAGCCAGCATTCGCTGGAAGGTCGCATTTTTGACCTGACTGACCAGTCGCCCCTGCCCGGGGCCAACATCTTGGTTAAAGGAAGTTTTAAAGGTGTTTTTGCTAATGAAAACGGACGTTTTGCGCTGCATCAGCTTCCGGCGGGAGAGCTTACCCTTCAGGTAAGTTTTCTGGGTTATGAAACCCGGGAGTTGGTAGTTTCCCTGCCGGTTTCGCAGACGATTGAAATCGGTATGGAGCGAACGGCCACCCTTACCGGAGAAGTGGTGGTGGTGGGGTTGAGGGCCGATGCCCGCACTCCCGCAACCTATACCAATATTTCTGGCGAGGAACTCTCGGCCCGCAACCTGGGGCAAGACCTGCCTTTTCTGATCAGCCTCACGCCCTCCGTAATTGTCAGCTCCGATGCAGGGGCAGGGGTGGGCTATACCTGGATGAAGGTTCGGGGAAGCGACGACACCCGCATTAATGTGACCCTGAATGGGGTGCCACTCAACAATCCAGAATCGCATGGGGTTTGGTGGGTCAATACGCCCGACATCGTCACCTCGGTCGATAATATGCAGATCCAGCGTGGTGTGGGGTTAAGCACGCATGGCGCCGGGGCATTCGGAGCTACCATTAGCCTGCAAACCAAAGTCCTGCGCCCTGAAACCTATGCCGAAATTAACAATGCCTTCGGTGCTTTCAACACCCTGAAAAACAATGTGAATTTTGGCACCGGATTGCTTCGCGGCAAATGGGCCTTCGATGGGAGGCTATCGAAAATCTCCTCCGATGGCTACGTAGATCGCGCCACCTCCGACCTGAAAAGCTTTTACCTCTCGGGCGGCTATTATGGCGAGCATTCCGTTTTGAAAGCCATTGTCTTTTCGGGAACAGAAAAGACCTACCAGGCTTGGAACGGGGTGCCCGGCTATTTGCTCGAAACCAACCGCACTTATAACCCCTCGGGCCTTTTTTACGACAGCCAAGGCAATCCGCAGTTTTACGAAAATGAAACCGATAATTATCAGCAGGATCATTTTCAGCTCCATTTTTCGCATGCCTTCACTCCGGGGCTCACTGCCCATACTGCCTTACATTACACCAAAGGCAGGGGTTATTATGAGCAATACCGATATAACGAGCGCTTCAGTCGCTACAATCTGCCCAATGTGGTGATAGGCGAACAGACCATTAGCCGCAGCGACCTCATCCGCAGGCGATGGCTCGACAACGACTTTGGCGGACTGGTTTATTCGCTCAACTACAACTCTTTTTCGGCCCTCTCGATGACCTTTGGCGGAGGATATAATGTATACAGCGGCGACCATTTTGGAGAAATTATCTGGGCACGCTTTGCCGAGCATGCCAATATGGGCCATCGGTATTACGACAATGATGCCCTCAAAAAGGATTTTAACACCTTCGCGAAAGCCAGTTATGAGTTGATTCAGGGCATGAACCTTTTTGCCGACCTGCAATACCGCTTTGTGGATTATACCTTTGAAGGTCCGGCTTGGGTGCTGGGAGAGATTTCGCCCCTGGATCAGAAAGTGAATTATCATTTTTTCAATCCCAAGGCTGGCATAAACTGGGCTTTCAGCCCATCGGGCAAGGTGTATGCCTTTGTTGGCATCGGCAACCGTGAACCGGTTCGCCGCGACTTTACCGAGTCTTCGCCCGAGAGCCGCCCCCGCCATGAAACAATGCGAAATATTGAACTGGGCTATCGATTCCAGGGAAAACGTTCGCTGCTTTCTGCCAACCTTTACCTGATGGACTATAAAGATCAGCTGGTGCTCACCGGGCAAATAAACGATGTGGGCGGCTTTACCCGCACCAACATCGACAAGAGCTACCGGGCAGGTGTGGAACTCGAGGCTGGATTCACCATTAGCCCAAAGGTTCAATGGCAGGGCAATGCAGCATTCAGCCGCAACAAAATCGATCTTTTTGTTGAATATTCTGACGCATATGACAACGATTGGAATTGGACAGGCTACGACGAGCAAGAGTATCGTAATACCGACATCGCCTTCTCCCCATCAATAGTGGCCGCCAGCATTTTTACATGGGAACCATTGAAAAACCTTTTTCTTGGCCTCAGCAGCAAATACGTGGGCAAGCAGTATATCGACAACACCATGAGCCAGGAGCGCATGCTCAGCGGCTACTTTGTAAACGACCTGCAGTTTAACTACGCATTCAGGCCGGGCATGGTAAAGGAGATAGAGCTGGTTGTACAGGTTAACAACCTCTTTAACGAACTATACGAAACCAACGCCTGGATTTACAAGGGCGTGGTGGGCGACCAGGGGATGATCACCATTGAAGATGGATACTTTCCCCAGGCCGGCAGGCATTTAATGTTGGGAATAAATCTTAAATTCTGAAATGAAAGGGCGGCCACCAGGCCGCCTCTTTTTATTCCATTCCTTCCGGAGGTTCTGGTTTGCGCGGTTTTTCCGGGATGGTTTCATCCACTCCGGTGTCTTCCACCTCCAGTTGGCGGTGGATGGAGTAGTTGCGCCATTTTTCGAGCACCTGCACCATGTCGTCGGGAAGGTCTGAGTCGAAAAACATGGGTTTTCCGCTGATGGGGTGCTTAAAGCCCAGGGTTTTGGCGTGCAGGGCGTGCCGCGGCAAGATATTGAAGCAGTTGTTTACAAATTGCTTGTACTTGGTAAAGGTGGTGCCTTTAATTATTCTGTCACCGCCATATGTTTCGTCGTTGAACAGCGGATGGCCGATGTGCTGAAAATGGGCCCTGATCTGGTGGGTGCGCCCGGTTTCCAGCTTGCATTCCACCAGGGTAACGTAACCGAATCGTTCCAGTACGCGGTAGTGGGTCACGGCGGGTTTTCCATATTCGCCGCTGGGAAAAACGTCCATCACCTTGCGGTTCTTCAGGCTGCGGCCGATATGACCGGTTATGGTGCCTTCGTCGGGCAGGTCGCCCCAAACGAGCGCATTGTAAATGCGGTCGATCTTGCGGTCGAAGAAAAGTTTGGCCAGGCGTGTCTGGGCCAGTTCACTTTTGGCCACCAGCAAGATGCCTGAGGTATTTTTGTCGATGCGATGCACCAGGCCGGGTTTAATGTCCTCGTCGTTTTGCCGGGGCAGATGGCCAAAACGATGCACCAGGGCATTCACCAGGGTGCCGGTATAGTTTCCGTAACCGGGATGCACCACCATGCCTGCCTCCTTGTTTATTACGATAAGGTGGTCGTCTTCAAAGAGCACATTGATGGGGATATCCTGGGGGATGAGTTCTATTTCGCGGGGCGGGTAGGCCATTACGATGCTGATCACATCGCCGGGCTTCACCTTGTAATTGGCCTTTACTGGCTGATCGTTTGCCAGAATATTGCCAGCCTTTGCGGCCACCTGCACCTTGTTGCGGCTTGCATTTTCAATACGGGAAGTCACATACTTGTCTATACGAAGCAATCCCTGCCCGCGGTCAACCACAAAGCGGTAATGCTCGTACAGCTCCTGCTCTTCGCTTTCTTCTTCGGGGCCTTCCAGTTCCGGAAGGTCTTTTTCGTCCATCATTTGGGGGATGTTTTTACCGGGCAATAATAAATCGGTCCGACTGACTGCGATAGCTCTGCGGGTGGGTAATGCGGAGGATATACATGCCGTTGCTCAGATGGCCTACATCAAGCTGAGGAGCATATTCCTGCGAAAGCAGCAGCCGGCCCTGGAGGTCAAAGACTTCCAACCGTACCTCAGCTGAATGAAAATCGGCTTCTGTAATCCTGATATTTAGCAAGTTGCTGCGCAACGGGTTTGGATAAATATCCACACCAGGGCCTTGATCTGGCTCATTTACTGAAACCGGTGCAGGCTGCCCAAAGTAAGGCCTGATCATCAATGCTCCCTCATATATAGAAGGAACCCAGTCGTTTCCAACTTTATAAAAAATGTTTTCGCCGGCCTTACTGCTGGCATCGTACCCAAGGTTAAGGAAGCCGTCGCCCAGCTGCTCCCAGCCCACGTATATAGTGCCTGAGACCGGTAGTGGCTCATCGAGGTAATAAGTGGCAAAGCCGTTCATCAACTCTTCAAAATCGGGGGTGAGCACTTCGGATTGGTAAATGATCTCCTCTGGAGCAAGGCTGCTCCAAATGGTCAGATAAAAAGGTTTTACATTGTCGTCGTTCAGGGTGCGATTAAAATAGAACTGCACTGCTTCCAGGTTATCGGCCTTTCCGAGCTCAAACCGGTAGGCACCCCTGGCGTTGCGGCCTACGAGTCCGTATCCGCTTTCAGGAACACCATCATCGTAGGCATAGAAATTATCGAAAACCTGGTTGAAGACGATGGTGTCGTTGCGTTGGTAGCTGTCGCCGGCAGCGCCTTCACGAACCACATGAATCACCTTAAAGTGACGTTTTTCGGCCGGGGCCGTAGGTAATGGGTTTTGAATGACAATGGGATTGGTGTGGGGCTGATAGCTCTGGTAGCCATCCATAGCAAAGGGCGCAATGTTCCAGGTGCCGCCCGAATAGGTCCGAATGTTGTTGCCCGCCTCATCCTGTATGAAATAGCGGTACACATAATTGTACGTAATGCTGCCCAGGTTGGTGATCTTTAGTTCCAGGTTGCTTTTCAGGTGGCTTTGCGGATTTACAATGTAGTGCGACCACGGCATGGCCGTGTAGTTTTTGAGAAGGGATTGTGCCGGGGCAGCAAACGCAATATCGAAATAGGTGGTTTGTTGCGGGTTGCGGCCCTGGTCGAGCAACACATAGTCGATGTTCCAGATGTTGTTGTTTCCTGCCAGGTTGGTGGGAGTCTTTGAAGCCGTTAACGGGAAACTGGAATAATTCTTTATCCTGAACTGAAAGTCGTCGCGAAAAAATACCGGGTCGGTAACAGGAATGACTGCCCTTTTAAAATAGGGGAAAGTATCGTTGGCAAATGCGCTGAGGGTTTCACCCTCTGCTCGCCAAACCGATTCCCATAAGTCGGGCACCCATTCGGTTTCGCCTTCATCGTTTTCCTGGAAATAGCCTGGCGTGCGCAAAAACTCCACTACCAGCGAATCGCGCTCGCGCGGGGCACTGCCATTGCCCTGAGGTTGATAATAAAAAGTCAGTAACACATTGCTTGCGGGGCTGAGTCCACCCAGCAAAATCTGCTGCGAGGTGAGCCGGTCGGCTACAAATTGGAAAGGGTTTTCTTCGGCCTCCGGGTAAATCATGCCATACTGGTCGAGGGCATCGAAAGTAGCAACGCCCACGGTTTTAGGATGCACGGCAAAGCTGCTGTTAATAAAAGCAAAGCTGTCGGTCCACAGGGCTGGGTCAGGATAGGGACCGGGGTGAGAAAAGTCGTCGCGAAACGGCAGTTGCACCTGCTGTAGGGCTGCCGATTTAGTGCCAGGGCTGTGTTTGGTGACAGATTTTTGCGGGTTGCTCAATAATGGAAGCAGCACCTCCTGGGCCATTGCCGATGCGCTCCAGAGCATTATTAACAGAAAAACGGTAAAAAACCTATTCATGCAATTTCTTTTTACAAAAACACCAGGACCCGAAAAAGGCTGTCAGAACTGCTCTATGGGGCGGTACCACACATCGATCTTTGAACCTTTTCTGATCAGGCCTTCCTGGTCGTATTCGGGTTCCTGCCGGTAAGCCCTGGCATCTTGTCTGGAAACGTTATTTTCGAAGGTTTCATTGCCCAGCTCCAGCGAAATTTCTGTCAGGGTTTCTCTCACTTCATCGGGCGTTTTGCCGTAAAGCAAGGGAATGGGTATAGACAGGAGGCTTTCCATGTATTCTTCAAAATCGAAGCGGTTGGCCGAACGGTACACCAGGTTAATGGAACTGCCAGCCTGAAGGTGCTGCCTGCGCGAAGTAGGATCGGGCATTTGTTGGTAAACGGTCGGGCTATCGGCTTCACCATCAAGAAATTCTTCGGTGCCTACGTTGAGCGAGAGGGAACTGAGGGTGGCAATGGCCTCGTTGCGGCTTTTGCCGATGAGCAGAGGCACTGCTACCATGGCCTCGCCCAGCCCACGGCCAATGACCAGGTCGATGGCTGTACCTTTCTCTACCAGAGTGCCGGGTTCTATGTTTCCCTGGTTAAATTTCTGTTGCAGCACCGCATTCTGGGCAATGTCGTGGCGGTACTCCATGTTTCCCACCATTAGTCCGTAAGCTTCGAGCAGTGCCATGGCCTGTCGCATCGAAAGGTCCGTAAGGTCGGGCATGGGTATCATCTCGGGCAGCACGGCAATCTTGGTGAGATAAATGGTGCGGTTTTTCTTTACTTCTATGCCCGGAGCTGGATCCTGGCCTGCAATGGTACCTTTGGGCCGTTCGTCGTCGAAAATCGAATCATTGACCATATAGCGCAGGTCCATTTTTCGCAGCACGGTGGCCACCTCGCGCTCGGTAAGCCCGCTCAGATCAGGAACGGTGATGCTGCGCCCATGAAGGGTATAGGCATCGAGCAGCTTGAGCGACACCCATAAAACTACTATGCCCAAGGCCGCGGCCAGCAACACATGGCGCTGAAAACGCCGGCTTTTTATAAAATCCCAAAATCGCATCGATGTGAGTTTATTTGCCCGTAAAAATACTAATTAATGCTGATTTTTTCGGCATTAGCCTCAAGGCCCCTATTTTTTCTTAGTTTTGTCTGATGATTTTGGCCGGGTTAATGACTTTGGCTCCTGGAAGGTATTGAAGCACTGATTTTGTTTTTAAAACATTTGTCCTGTGAAGAAAAATATTGCACTGGTTGCCGGGGGCTACTCTGGCGAGTATGTGATCTCTATCGACAGCGCGCGCATGATCAAACGCAACATCGATCCCGCCCTCTTCAATGTTTACACCATTGTGATAAATCAACAGAAGTGGGTACACCTCGATGAGGAAGGCAAGGAACATGCGGTGGATAAGAATGATTTTTCCATTGCCCCTTTCGGGGAAAAGATAGTGTTCGACTGCGCTTTTATTACCATACACGGAACCCCGGGCGAAGATGGCAAACTGCAAGGCTATTTCGAGCTGATGGGTATACCTTATACGACCTCCGGCCTGCTGCCATCGGCACTGACCTTTAATAAGTTTTTCTGCAATCAGCTGGTGGCGCATTGGGGCATTCCGGTGGCCCGCTCAGCCAAGTTTGCAAAAGGAAGCAAGCTGGTGCTCGAAGATATTCTTTCGCGGGTCGACCTGCCGGTGTTTGTCAAGCCTAATAAGGGCGGATCGAGCCTGGGCACAACTTTCGTGAAGGAAGCCGCCCATCTGGTACCTGCCATACAAACCGGCTTTGAGCACGACGACGAAGTGCTGGTGGAAGAATACCTGGAGGGAACGGAACTGACCTGCGGGGCTTTCAGACAAAAAGGGGTAATAAAAGCATTGCCCGTCACCGAGATCATCAGTAAAACCGAGGCAAAATTTTTTGATTTCAAAGCCAAGTACACCAAAGGTGCTGCGGATGAAATTACCCCGGCCCGCATCTCGCCCGAACTGACCCAACAGGTGCAACAAACCACCGCCTTGCTTTATGAAAAGCTGGAGCTGAAAGGCATGGCCCGCATCGATTTTATCTTTTCAAAAGGAACGCTGTTTTTCCTGGAAGCCAACATCACCCCCGGCATGGCCGAAACAAGCATAGTGCCTCAGCAAGCTGCCATTGAAGGCATCCCCATACGGGAGCTGTTTACCATTGTGATTCTAAATGCAATCGGGATTTAGGGATAAGTGTTTAGGGATCAGGGGTTAATTGTTCAAAGTTTAAGGTTCAAGGTTCGGGGTTCTAGACCCATTTCGGAGGGTTGGCAAGTCCGCTCATCAGCGCAGGGGAGGTTGATTGGTTTTAGGCTCAGAGCACAGGGCAGGCTTTCGACACTTCGACTGTGCATAGCGTCATTGCGCCATAGCGTCATTGCGGTTTAATTTTTTCTAATCCCACAGACGCCAAGGATTAAAGAAACTTTTTTAAAACACTTTGCGGCCCTTTGGGGATTGGTAGCCATCAATGGATATTAGACTTTTTTGTCAGCCTCTTTTTTGTAATCCG
>JAHYJD010000122.1 GCA_019429365.1 Bacteroidales bacterium
CCTCAGTAGTCTCAGCAATCGCACAAACGAAGTGATGAAAGTGCTGACCATTGTGGCCACCATTTTTATTCCATTAACTTTCATTGCGGGTGTGTATGGAATGAATTTCGAATACATGCCCGAACTGGCCTGGAAATGGGGCTACCCGGCTGCAATGGTATTTATGCTGTTGGCTGCCCTTGCTATGCTCTGGTACTTCCGCCGAAAAAATTGGCTCTGATTTTTGTTAAACTTCTGTTACCCCTATGAAACTACTTTCCCGATTATCGGCTTTTTTAATTGTTTTCTTAAGCCTGATTCCAGCCTTTGGGCAACATAGTATCGAAGAGCAAAAACTTGACAAGCGCAATCTTTCCATAAGCACAGCACCTGTTTTTTCTCATCCTGCCGGTTTTTATACTTCAAACTTTGAGCTTGGTATTAGCACCCCGCAAACCGGCGAGTATATCTATACGGTAAGCGCTCCGGGATATGAAAGCGTTTCCGGCAGCGTAAGCATCACCGATAGTGACCTGGAGGTTATTGTTACCCTTGACGGGAAATCTAAATCAAATCAAGCTGAGAAAAGTGATTTTTCCAAAGAAGTTTTTAACGTTACCTTCAGAGTAAATACAACCGGTTCAAACGTGTTGCCCGGCGACCTGGTTTATATGAGCGGTGACATGGTTCAGCCCGACTGGCCAGAGCCCGGCACCAATCCCGATATGCTTATGGCCCCCGAAGCGGCTGGTTCTCCCTATTATGTGCTGAGTTTTGAGCTGGAAGCCGGAGAATACCAGTACAAATATTTCCGAAACCAGGGCTGGGGCGATGGGGAGTGGGGCGGCGATCCTAACCGCGTGGTTAATATCGGCAGTCACATGATTGTCAACGATGTATACGGTGACATTGATCCACCTTTACCGCTTTTTAAGGTGACTTTCTTTGTGCAAGACATACAGGGAAGCACTGTTTCTGATGCCAGCATAACCTTCGATGGGGTAGAATATGAGCCCGGCCATTACGTTTTCGAAAATCTTTTCCCTGCCGCCATCATTCGTTACACAACCGATGGTAGCATTCCCACAGAGGACAGTCCACTTTTTGAGGAGGGTATTTTTCTTACCAGTCGTGCAGGCGATCCCAACGTCATTTCACTCATTCCAACCAGTAATGTTAGTGGCGGCTCTGAAGCCTGGCAGCCACCTGCCGGAGAAGTTTTCAAGTTCAACACCATTCGTGCCCGCGCTTTTGCCCCGCGTATGGAACCCAGCCAAACAGTTTCGTCATCCTATATTGTTGACGCGGCAGGTGCCAGCCGTTTTTCCATGCCTGTGGTTTCGGTGCTGGCCAGTAATGGCGCATTCTTCGATCAGGATACGGGCATTTATGTGTACGGCAACAACAACAATTACTTTCAGGAAGGTGAAGAATGGGAGCGTTTGGTGCATTTCGAGTTTTTTGAGGAGGATGGCAACCTGGCCTTCGCCCAAAACCTGGGTGTGCGAACCCATGGCGGCACCACCCGCAACCGTCCACGAAAAACACTGCGCTTCTATGCCCGGGGTGAATATGGTGAGTCCTGGGTAAACTACCAGTTTTTTAATGACAAGCCCATATATCAGTTCAAGCGCTTTTTGCTGCGCAACAGTGGCAACGACTGGGACCAGGCTATCTTTCGCGATGCTTTCATGCAGTCGCTCGTTAAGGATGTGACCCGCCTTGACCTGCAGTATTCTCGACCAGTTGTGGTTTTTCTCAACGGTGAATACTGGGGTGTGCACAATGTGCGCGACCGGTTCGACAGCCGTTTTATTGAAACCCATTATGGTTTGGGTGAATTGGAATACGCCATGCTCGAAAACAATGCCGTATTCGATAACGGAAATCCTGATGGCGTGGCGCACTACCAGGAGATGCTTTCCTTTTTGCAAAGCAACAGCATGAATGTGGCCGCCAACTATGCCGCCCTTCAAAACCGCATGGACGTGGAAAGCTTTGTGGATCACCAGGTGGCCGAAATTTACTTTATGAATACCGACTGGCCCGGAAATAATTTGCAATACTGGCGAAAAATGACACCTGCCTATCAGCCCGATGCACCTTATGGGCATGATGGGCGCTGGCGCTGGATGATCAAGGACACCGACTTTGGTTTCGGTCTCAACTTCGGCTATGTACCGGGCGTAAATGAAGGACCCGCCCACAATACCCTGGCATTTGCCCTGGCAACCAATGGACCGAGTTGGCCCAATCCGGCCTGGTCTACCTTTATTTTTCGCCGGCTTGTTGAAAACCAGCAGTTTCGGTTTCATCTGATCAATCGGTTTTGCGACCTTTTCAACACCGTTTTAAAAGAGGATTATGTGTTGGCCCGCCTCGAGGAGCACCGTCAAATGTATCTGCCCGAAATGGAAGAGCACATCCATCGCTGGAGGACCCCCAATTCGGTCAATAACTGGCAGGAGCAGGTAAACCGTATGGCCAACTTTGCTGAGCAAAGGCCCGGCTATCTTAAAGATCATATCAGAAGCCAGTTTGGTTTGGGCGAAATGGCCAGCATTACGGTAAGCACTTCCAGTGAAACCCAGGGCGGGGTTCGTTTAAATCGCCTGCAGCCTGGGCAAATTTCGTATCCCTTCACCGGTTCATATTTCAAAAATGTCCCCATTGAAGTAGAGGCGGTGGCCCAACCCGGCTTCCGGTTTAGCCACTGGGAAGGCCTGCCTGCAGGAACGCCCGCCCTGGCTACCATCAATCTTACCAAAGACACCAGCATTGTGGCCTGGTTTTCCAACTCATTGATTCATTACTGGCACTTCAACAATCTGCCCGACGAAGTTTTTGTGACGGTTGCTTCTGATTTCTCGCTCACCGATGGGGCCCTGATTACCTACCCCGGAACAGGCGATGGTTACCTGGATCGTACCGACGGTACCCTGCTAAATGCCAATATGGGTGCACCAGCTGGCTATGGCCTGCGCGTGAGGAATCCATCCAATACCCGTGAATTGATTATTGAAGCACCCTCCACAGGCTATCGCGAACTGCAGCTTTCGTTTGCCGTACATCGCACCAACAATGGCGCCCAGACACAAGAACTGTACTACTCGGCCGATGGTGGCCAAAACTGGACTCAAATCGGCGAGGCTTACGACATTTTCCTCGATTATACGGTCAAAAGCTTTGACCTGAGCGGTATCGAAGCCATTAACAACAATCCACTTCTTCAGTTCAGGATTCTTTTTACCGGCGAAGCCGCCGCAGGCACCTCAGGCAACAACCGCTTCGATAATATTGCGCTTACGGGCGTAGCCGCTACCCTCACCCTAAACACCCAGAATCCTCCGCCGGCAGTGCTCAATGAGTACTATCCGGGTTATGCTTTCAGTGTTTCGGGCGGTGCGCCACCTTTTTCTTATACCGTGGTGGCAGGCAGCCTGCCCCAGGGCATGACGCTTGGCACAAACGGGCTGCTTTCGGGCACACCATCCGAGGCAGGCAGCTTTGCATTTACCGTGGGCGTAAGCGATCAGCAGGGAGCTTCCCACACCCACAACTATGTGCTGGTCGTTAGCGACAAGGCCCTGGTGCATTACTGGCACTTCAATAACCTTCCCGATGAGGTGTTTACCAATGTGCCATCTGATATTTCCCTTGCGGGGAATGCCAGCATCACCTATCCCGGAACAGGAGATGGCTACATGGACCGCACCGATGGCAGCCTGCTCAATGCCCGCAACAACGAACCCGCCGGCTTTGGCCTGCGCGTGCGAAACCCTTCCAATACCCGTGAAATGATTATCAATGCACCTTCAACGGGCTACTCTGACCTGCAGCTCTCTTTTGCGGTCCATAGGACCAACAATGGTGCGCAGCAACAGGAACTGTATTATTCGACTGATGCCGGAAACAACTGGACCCAAATTGGTTCAGCCTACGCAATCAGCGAGGTCTATGAATTTAAAAGCTTTGATCTGACGGGATTACCAGGAGTAAACAACAATCCCCAACTCAGATTCAGGATATTATTTACCGGTGAGGCCGCGGCGGGTAGCTCAGGCAACAACCGCTTCGACAATATTGCCATCGAGGGGGTCTCCTCCTCGGTGGATATATCTGAACCCGAAGAGTTTATTCGTAGTTTCCAGAATTTCCCAAACCCTTTCGGGGAAAGGACTACCATCCCTTTTGAAGTTTTTCAGGCTGGCCAGGTAAGAGTGGTGGTTTTTGATGCGCAAGGAAGGCCGGTTAGCCTGCTGCTCGATCAGACAATGGAACCCGGCCGTCACGAATTGCAATTTGATGCAGCCGGATTGCCCCGGGGTGTTTACTTTTACAGGATAATTTCCGGGCAGAGCGTGACCTCTCGTCCCATGCTTAAAATCTGATTAGTATATTTATAAATTTTTAATTATGAGTGAAAACATCATTGTAAAAAAATATTCCGGAGAGGAGGTAACCTTTTCCCGCGAGAAGCTGGATCGGTCGCTTGAACGCTCTGGTGCAAGCCAGGAAATCATTGACAAAGTGTACAATGAATTAAAAGGCTACCTGTTCGATGGCATCACAACTTCGCAGATCTACGGCCGTGCTTTTCAGATTCTTCGCAAGCTCAAACGGAGCACGGCTGCACGTTACAGCCTTCGCAAAGGGATTATGGAGCTGGGGCCTTCCGGCTATCCTTTCGAACAAATTGTGGGTGCAGTAATTCAGCATATGGGGTATGAAACCCAGGTAAGCCAGATTGTTCAGGGGCATTGTGTGTCGCATGAGCTCGATGTGGTGGCTCGCAATGGCAACGAACTTTTTATGGTCGAATGCAAGTTTTACAATAGCCAGGGTAAAAACTGCAACGTGCAGGTGCCATTATATATTCACTCGCGATTTAACGATGTGAAAAAAACATGGGATAAAGACCCGGCCAATCAGGGACTGAAAATCTCGGGCTGGGTGGTTACCAACACCCGCTTTACCAGCGATGCCATTGCCTACGGCAAATGCGCCGGCCTCAACATGATTAGCTGGGACTTTCCCCGCGGAAAAAGCCTCAAGGAAATGGTCGAAGAGTCGGGCCTTTTCCCCATTACGGTTCTAACCTCGCTTACCCGGAAACAAAAGGAAATATTATTGCAGCACAATGTGGTGCTCTGCCGCCAGTTGCTAGAGAAGCCTGAAGCCTTTGGAAGACTTGGCCTGAGTCAGAAAATGCAGGAAAAAGTGCTCGACGAGGCAAAAGATCTTTGTGGTGGTCAGGGTTGATTTTGATAAAATGATTTTTCGTTTGTTGTAATTTAGAAGAAAATTTTAATACTTCATTCCAATGAGAAATTCAAAGCCATTATTGCCTGCGGCTATGCTAATGTTGCTGGCCCTGATGCTACCTGTTTTTGCCTTTGCACAACCGGCGCCCGAAAGGGTAGAGCCGCCCTTTTGGTGGGCCGGCATGTACCATTCCGAGCTGCAGGTGATGGTTTATGGCAAGGATATCGGCCTTACCAGGCTTGAGCTTGACCACCCGGGTGTGGTAGTGAAGGAAGTGGTGGCCGTGGAAAGCCCCAATTATCTCTTTGTGTATCTCGACCTTTCTGAAGCCCAGCCCGGAACCATCCGAATGAACTTCCGTTCTGGCCGTCGGGTGCTTTTCAGCTATGATTTTGAGTTGCGCCAGCGCGAAGAAGGCTCCAGGTACCGCCAGGGGTTCGATGCTTCTGATGCCATGTACCTGCTCATGCCCGATCGCTTTGCCAATGGCGATCTTACCAACGACGACATGCCCGGCATGCTCGAAAAGGCCGACCGAAGCAATCCTGATGGCCGCCATGGAGGTGACATCCAAGGCATTATCAACCATCTGGATTATATCAGCGATCTGGGGTTTACTGCACTTTGGATCAACCCACTGCTCGAAAACAACCAGCCGCGCTATTCATACCATGGCTATGCCACCACCGATTATTACAAAATTGATCCGCGTTTTGGCACCAACGAAGATTTCCGGCGATTGGTTCAGGAGGCAGAAGGAAAAGGCTTGAAAATAATTAAGGATATGATTTTTAACCATAGCGGACATTACCACTGGTGGATGAAAGACCTGCCGACTTCCGACTGGCTCAACCAGTGGCCGGAGTTTACCCGCACTACCTACCGGATGACCACCCTTGTGGATCCCTACGCCGCCTATTCTGATTCCAAGAGAATGGTGGATGGCTGGTTCGACACCAATATGCCCGACCTGAACCAGCGCAACCGCCTGCTGGCAACCTATCTGATTCAGAACAGCGTGTGGTGGATTGAATTTGCCGCTCTGAAAGGCATTCGAATGGATACCCAACCCTATTCCGACAAATATTTTATGAGCTACTGGGGACGCTATGTTTTGGATGAGTATCCCAACTTCAACATTGTTGGCGAGGCATGGATGGGTATTCCGGCCATGATCAGTTATTTTCAGGGTGGAAAAATGAATCACGATGGCTATGATTCAAATATTCCCAGTGTGTTCGATTTCTCGCTATACGATGAAATTGGCCGTGCTTTCCAGGAAGACCATGGCTGGGCCAGCGGCATGATGCGGCTGTATAACTCCCTGGCAATGGACTTTCTGTACCCCAACCCCTATAACCTGGTGATCTTTGGCGACAACCACGATACCGACCGCTTCTTTACCCGCGTTGGGGAGGATCTCAGCAATCAGAAAATGGCCCTTACCTTTTTGCTTACCACCCGTGGCATTCCGCAAATATACTCTGGCACTGAACTGTTAAAGGCAGCCTATGAGCATGATGGCCATGGCCCCATGCGCTCCAACTTCCCCGGCGGCTGGCCCGGTGATCCGGTAAATGCCTTTACCCGAGAAGGACGCTCCCCGCAGCAAAACGAAATCTTCGATCACATCCGCAGCCTGCTTCATTACCGGAAAGACAATCCAGTGCTTCATTACGGCTGGCTGAAGCATTTTGTTCCTGAAAATAATGTGTACGTTTATTTCCGCTTTAACGACAACCAGCGTATAATGGTGCTTATGAACAATAACCCTGAACCTGTTCAACTCGAACTGAGTAAATACACCGAAGGCTGGGAGGGTGCCCGTGAAGCAGTGGAAGTGCTTACCGGGAAACGCCACACAGCCTTCGATCAGTGGATAATACCCGCTAAAACTGCAGAGGTATTTGAGCTGAAGTAACTATTCTTTTTGGGCTACTCCAGGTCAGATGCAGGTTCGTGAGAAAAGGTCATAAACCAGTTATACTGGAAATACAGTGATTTTTCG
>JAHYJD010000123.1 GCA_019429365.1 Bacteroidales bacterium
TATGGTGACTAAAGTTTATCCCAACCCCGTGCGCAACACCCTCTTTATTGAGAGTGGGCAGCAGATCGACTACCTGCGCATGTTCGACCTGGCCGGCCGCGTGGTTTACCAGGCCGAGGTAATGGACAACCAAACCACCATCGATGCCAACCTGCTGGGTGGCGGGCTGTATATCCTGCAAATGGTTTCGGGCCAGCAGGTAAAAACCCACAAAATTCAGGTGGTAAAATAAGTTTTGTTCAAAGTAATTATCTGATTTATAGTATTTCAAGGCTGCCCTTGCTAGCGGGGGCAGCCTTTTTTAACGCTTTTTATGTTAAAATCCTTAACCTGGAATTAACGATTTTTTAAAAAACCTTGCTATTTAAGGAAAACCTTGTAAATTTGGCGACTGAATTATAATAGGGAAATAAGCAAATCGAGAATTCATTTATTAACTAAAACAAAAACAACATGAAGCGAATTGTTTTTATTGGATTCCTTCTGCTCCTAGTGCTGGGCACCACAGCATTCGGGCAGGTGAGGAGAATTACCGGTACGGTAACCGATGCCAGCGATGGCGGTACCCTGCCGGGTGTGTCAATTGTTGTGAAAGGTACTACACAGGGTACTGTTACCGACATTAACGGCCGTTACGAGCTGAATGCCGATGGCAATGCCACCCTGCTGTTTTCCTTTATTGGTATGGTAACCCAGGAAATTCCGGTTGCCGGCCGCAACGTGATTAATGTGTCAATGGCCAGTGAAATGGTTGGCCTCGATGAAGTAATTGTGATTGCCTATGGTACCACCCGCCGTGAGTCCTTCACCGGTGTGGCCGATGTGATCTCTGCCGAGAAAATTGAACGCAGGCAGGTATCTAACATAACAAAAGCACTCGAAGGTACTTCTCCTGGTATCCAGGTAACCAGCGGCGGTGGACAACCCGGTGCAGGTGCGGCCATTCGTCTGCGTGGTTTCGGTTCGATCTCGGCCGATAACGCACCGCTGTATGTGGTCGATGGTATGCCCTTCGATGGCAACCTCAACGCCATTAACCCCGACGACATTGCCTCTATCACCGTGCTTCGCGACGCTTCGGCCGCTGCACTTTACGGTGCAAGGGGTGCCAACGGTGTAATCATGATCACCACCAAAAAGGGTGACGCCCGCAAACCCGTTATGGGCTTCACCTCCCGCGTTGGTTTCACCAATCGTGCCATTCCTGAGTATCCCCGCGTGAACTCTGGCGAGTATATGCTGATAACCTGGGAAGCCCTGCGTAATGCCGCTCATTTTGGTGCACAGGGACTTTCGCTGGAAGCTGCAAACGCACAGGCGCAAGCCCAACTGACTCCTACTGTTGGTTACTATCGCCCATTCCGCGTTCCCGCTGGTCAGAACCTGATTGAGTGGGATCCCGCCAACCCCTGGAAGGCCCATCTTAATCCCAATGCCGAATTGCTTTACGAAGACGACTGGCAGGATGCACTGTTCTCCACAGCCATTCGTCAGGACCATCAGTTTAACGTTTCCGGTGGTACCGAAAACAGCGACTACTACATGTCGTTTGGTTACCTGAACGAAGATGGTTTGGCAGTTAAATCGAGTTTCGAGCGTATCAGTGGTCGTTTAAATGTGAACACACGCCCCACCTCCTGGTTCGAAACCGGGCTTAATCTTAGTACTTCTCTGTCGGAAACTTTCCAGCAGACCTTTACCGGGACACAAACCACCAATGCTTTCTACTTTAGCAGGATGATGCCCCCCATTTACCCCATCTATGTAAGGGATAATGACGGTGCATTCGTGCTCGATGCCGATGGCAAGAAAATTCTTGACTATGGTTTTGGTGTCGACCCCAACCTCTCGAGTGACGACCCCATGTACCGTAACCGCCCCTATGCCGGTAATGCCAACTTGGTTGGTTCACTGGAACTGGACGACCGTTCGTACAAAAGGGAAAACCTGGGCGCACGTACCTTTGCCCTGTTCAAAATTATGGATGGGCTTACTTTCCGTGCCAACCTGAGTGCCGACTACTACAGTCTTTACCAAACCACCTTCCAGAACCCACAGTTTGGCGATGCCGCCAACGTGCAGGGTCGTGGTACCAAAAACTTCAACCGCTCGCTTAGCATTACCTTCAACCAGCTGTTGAACTACAGCCGTCAGTTTGGCGACCATAACTTCGACTTCCTGTTGGGTCACGAATCATACAAACTGCTCTTCAACGGACTGTCTTCAACCCGCGTTGGTTTCCCGGTTCCCGGTATCACTGAAATTGGTATTGCCACTACTACAACGGATGCCAACTCTTACCAGGACGAGTACGCTGTTGAAGGTTACTTTACCCGTTTGAGCTACGACTATGCCAACCGTTACTATATCAGTGGTAGTTTCCGTCGCGACGGTACTTCCCGTTTCTTTGAGGACAGCCGCTGGGGTAATTTCTTCTCGGTAGGTGCTTCATGGCGCGTAACCCAGGAAGAGTTCATGCAAGGACTCGACTGGCTGGATAACCTGCGTGTGAAAGCCAGTTATGGTGAGCAGGGTAACGACCGTATCGGTTCTTACTATGCATGGCAGAGCTTTTATGCCCTTGGATGGAACAACGCCGGCCTTAGTGGCGGGGTATACAGCACCCACGAAAACCGCAACCTGGTTTGGGAATCCAGCAACAATACCAACGTTGGTTTCGACTTCCGCGTATTCGATCGCCTCAGCGGTGAATTAGATTACTTTATCCGCAAGTCGTCCAACCTGCTGTTCAACGTGCCACTGCCTCCCTCAACCGGTGTAACCTCTATCAGGCGTAATATTGGTGAGATGGAAAACCGTGGTATTGAATTCCGCTTGATGTACGATGTGCTGCAAAGGTCGAACCTGCGCTGGAACATCGACTTCAACATTACACACCTCAAGAACGAAATCACCAAAATGCCCGAAGCTACCCCTGAGATCATTTCAGGCACCAAGAAGCTTATGGTTGGACGTTCAATGTACGACTATTTCCTTCGCGAGACTTCCCGCATTGATCCCGAAACCGGCACCCAGTATTACTTCTACGACATCCTTGATGACAACGGCGATGTGATTGCAAGACGCGACACCAACATTGTTGCCCAGGCTACCCGTTATTATGTAGGTTCTGCTATTCCCGATTTCTGGGGTGGTATCACCAACAACTTCAACTTCGGCAACTTCGACCTTTCCGTGCTGTTTACTTACAGCTATGGTGGTTTGATGTATGATGGCACCTATGGTGCACTCGTTGCAGGCCGCCTCTGGGCAACCGACTACGGCAACCATTACCATAAAGACGCGCTGAACCGCTGGGTACAGCCTGGTGACGAAACCGGCCAGGCCCGCCTCGAAGGTGGTAATCCTGACCTGTATGGTGGTACCTCCGAAGACCTTCTCTTCGACATGTCATACCTGGCGCTTAAAAACGTGACCTTCGGATACAATATCCCGACCCGTTTGATGAACCAGATTGGCGTTTCTAACCTCAGACTGTTCGTTTCTGGCGACAACCTGTTTATTTGGAATAACAACCAGGGTATGGACCCGCAGCATAGTTTTACCGGTACTACCGACTTTGGCTATGTTCCCGTCAGAACAGTTACTTTCGGTCTTAACCTGCAGTTTTAATTAAAAAATGAAGAACGATATGAAAATTCTGAATAAAATCCTAAGCATTGTGTTGCTCAGCGTAGTGCTGAGTAGCTGCCAGAAAGACTTTCTGGAGACGGCTCCCACCAATGCGCTTTCCTCTGATGTGGTGTTCACATCCATGGAGGGTGCAAACCTTGCCCTGAACGGCATGTACCGTTACTTTTATGCTTACCATGCCAACCATGACCGTTTTGGCCACATGGCAAATATTCTTGAAATGGACCTGATGGGTGATGATATGGTACTTCACTCAGCCGGTTATGGCTGGTTCCGCAACCAGTATGCATGGGTAACCCACCGCAACCCCGATTTTACGGTTGTTTGGGA
Source organism: Bacteroidales bacterium (assembly GCA_019429365.1). Classification (GTDB taxonomy): domain Bacteria; phylum Bacteroidota; class Bacteroidia; order Bacteroidales; family UBA7960; genus UBA7960. The sequence continues at coordinate 3,985 of JAHYJD010000123.1, forward strand.
ACGCTGGAGGCATTATTATGCATTAATTAACAATGCCAACATTATCATTCTTTACATTGACGATGTGGATGGCCCTTCTGCAGAGAAAAATAACATCAAAGCCCAGGCGCTTTCTGTTCGTGCTTTTGCGTATTACCAGCTCTTGCAGCTTTATGCGCCTTCCTATACCCTTTTCCCATCAGGAAATGGTATTCCGCTTTACACTGAACCCAGCCAGGAAGGGAATCCCCGTTCGAGTGCGGCTGATGTGTATGCACAGGTTGAAACGGACCTGGCCGATGCTATTGGCTTGTTTGCCGGCAATAATGTCCAGGCTCACCGTTCGCATGTGAATCTGGCGGTTGCTAATGGACTCCGCGCACGCGTGGCTTTGGCCAAAGGCGATTATCCTACTGCTCTTACCCATGCCCAAAACGCTATTCAAGTTGCCGAAAGCACTGGTCGTTCCTTGTTTTCTCCTGGCCAGGTATTCGTTGCAAATGAATCTTTTGCCGTGCCCTCTGCAGTTAATGTAGGCTCAGGCTTCAATACCATTACGGCTTCTGAATGGCTCTGGGGTAGTGAGATTATTGAAGACCAGGCCACCATCTTTGGTTCATTTATGAGCCATATGGATGCCCGCTTCCTTTCGTATGCGCAGCTTGGCTTGCAGAAAAAAGTCAGCCCCGCGCTGTATGACCAAATTGCAGAAACTGATGCCCGCAAATCGCATTGGGTAGCTCCTGGTATGGGTGCCGGCGCATTGGTGGATTACAACCAGGTGAAGTTTGGTGTGAAAGCCGTTGGAACCTGGTCTGCTGACTATGTTTACATGCGTTTGGCTGAAATGTACCTGATTAAAGCCGAAGCTCAGGCTCGTGGTGCCGGCTCCGATGCTCAGGCTGCTCAAACACTGTTCGAACTGGTAAGCAAGCGCGATCCTGAGTATGTGCTTTCGACCAATACCGGCGATGCCCTCAAGGAAGAGATTATGTTCCACCGCAGGGTTGAACTCTGGGGCGAAGGCTTCCGCTGGATTGACCTCAAGCGCCTTGGACTTGCCCTCGATCGCAATGACAAAGGACACGTTGCATCACTTGCCCAAGTGATGGAGATGCCCGCCGGTGACAACCGCTGGGTATGGAAGATCCCCACGGCTGAATTTGATGCCAACGATAAACTGGATGCCGATACCGACCAGAACCCCTAGTATTTTGGGTTATCTGATAACAAAAAAACCGCCTCAATTTGGGGCGGTTTTTTTTATCAGGGAGACAGTTATCAGCCATCAGTCGTCAGTCGTCAGAAAATAGCTGTTGGCTTTTAGCATTTTGCAATTGGTTTTGCTTCGCGCCTTCGCGGTTAGAACGTGTCTTTGTGGAACTTTGAGAAATCTTAGTGGCTCTTTGTGGAACCAAAAAAGTAAAAAGTAAAAAGTCGAAAGTAATCAGTCGTCAGTCGTCAGGAAAAAGTCTTCATTATGAATCATAATTCATAAACCGAAACGCTGAAGGTGTGAGTTCAGCGAAGCTAATCATAAATCATAATTCATAAATCTGCCTTCCGCCTACCTTTCCACGTCCCACCACATCCGGGTGTAGATGGTTACACCGGCAGGCACATTGCTGGGGTTTTGAACCACTTCTGAGCTTGGATAAAGGAAATGCCTTGGAATCTGGGGTTCTTCCGTTTCTTCAATGGGGGCATCCGGATAAGGGGTCAGTGCCGGGTAACCGGTACGGCGAAAATCTGACCATACCTCAGGATTAAGGAAAAGGGCCAGATACTTGGCCGAAATGATTTGCTCCAGGGTAACGTTTTCCAATTCGGCATACTGGGCTTCCCAGGCAGGGTTGCTCACCCCATACCTTTGCAGGGAAGCTTTAACGGCTTGTTCAAATGCCTGGTCGGCCATGGCTTGCTGCCCGATACGGAAGTATAATTCTGCCTCAATAAATTTCTGTTCCACGTAGGTAATGAATGAAACGGGAGCTTGTTCGCCGGCAATCTGGCTGCCAATAAAAGAGGCGTTGAAATTGGCCTCTCCGGGCGCACTCCCAACATACTCATTGTTGGCTGTATTTATCCTGATAAAGACCGGGAGGCGGGGGTCGTTGGTTTCTTTCAGCTTTTCAACGTAATAGTTTCCCATGCGGGTATTTCTTACCACATTTTCATAATAGAAAAATGGATTTATCTGGTTGCCATGAAATTGATATTTCATATCATCCTGGTTGCTGCTAAACAGGCTGGCAGGATTTAAAAAGGGGAGGGCCAGGTCGTATTCACCCGCGTGGTGGGCAATACGCAGAATATATCTCAACTTAATAACATTTGCGGCCTTTTTCCATTTCTCCAAATCGCCACCATAAATCAGGTCCACATGTTGGCTTGGAACCGGGCCTGCGGCCGTGGCTGCATTATTCAGGTCGGTAATAGCCCCATTCAGCTCGTCAATAATGTGCAGGTAAATTTCAGCCTGATTGTCGTAGGCCGGGTAAGCCCCCTGTGAGTAGAATAATGCACTCATGTTCGGAATGTCTCCCCAGGCATCGGTCATCAAACCAATGTTATAGGCTCGCAGAATCCTGGCCATGCCTTTATAAGCAGGAGCCTCTAATTGGTTAGCATGGTTAAGGACTACCCCTATAGTGGGGATAATATTCTGATAAAAAAGGCTCCACACTTCATTTGAATGATCGCCAGTCATGTTGTAACGGTCAACCGAAAGGTGCACACCTCTGACGCCGGCAAGCTGCTGCGACCACTGCAACTGAAAACGGCTGTGATCCGTTCCGGAAAAGTACGCCACTAAATACTGGGCGCTGGGAATCAGGGCGTTAAGTTCTTCTTCGTATTGCGGTTCTTCTGGGTCAGGAAACAAATTGCAGGAAGTAAAAGCAACGGCAAGTGCAAAAATCAGGCTGAGTTTTAAAAATTTGTTTTTCATGGAGGTAATAATTTCAAAAATATGATTGTCGAAAACGGTTTTCCCATAAGTATTACATATAATGTAAATGGGCCCGTAAATTTACAAAAAAAAATCACGCCATTTAATCTGCGTTAATCCCTTGCCAATTGCCTGTTTCGGATATTTGTTTATAATAGATTTAAATAACCCGCCCAAACGCAATTAAATCCCGATTTATGTGGTCTTTTAATATTTTTTAATAAATTTGGGGTCATTAAACCTGACTGGTTTAAATTGTGTAACACCCATCCAACAAAACAATCAC
>JAHYJD010000124.1 GCA_019429365.1 Bacteroidales bacterium
ACAGTTATCAGGTGCAGGTTTATGACTTCCACGAAGTGGTGAACCGTCCGGTGATGATAAAAGATAAGCTGGTCTTTTACGCTTTCTCGCAGAAGGAAAATTACCGGCAGTACATCAGGGATGTGATTTATCACCTGTCCAAACACAACAAAATCATTCCTTCATACGACTTGCTCAAGTGCCATGAAAACAAGGGTTACCAGGAGCTTTATAAACGCGAAATAGGTCTGCAAAGCCTCAATGCCGGTTATTACACCTCTTATCGCGAAGTGGATGTGGATCGCCTGGTATTTCCGGTGGTGCTCAAAACAATAAAGGGAACCAACGGCAATGGAGTTTTTCTTCTTAAAAACAAAGCCGATTTTTTTAAGGTGGTAAAAAAGCTTAGAAACCAGTTCGACCTGCTTACCCGCCTTGATTTGCTCAGAAGAAAATATTTCAGGAAAAAGAAATTCAGCGAATACCCCGATTTCTCAGATCGCCGAGATTACGACGAATACCGCGAATACCTGCGGGTAGAAGAAGATTTTGTGCTGCAGCAGTTTGTGCCCAATCTCAACTTCGATTACCGCGTGCTGGTGGCCTGTGGCAGGTATTATGTGATGAAAAGGTCGGTGAAGAATGGCGATTTCAGGGCCAGCGGCTCCAAGCTGTTTAGCTTCAGCAAAGTACCCGATCAAGGATTGCTAAACTATGCCCGCTCGGTGTACGAAAAATTCGACACCCCCTTCCTTTCGCTCGATGTGATGTTCGATGGCAAAAACTATTTTCTGGGTGAGTTTCAGGCCCTGCATTTTGGTATGAGCGCGATGGCTAAGTCAGAAGGCTTTTTCGGGCTTTTGGGTGGAAGCGAGTGGACCTTTGTGGAGGAGAAACCCAATTTAGAGAAAATTTTTGGTCAGACCCTGGTGTTCTACCTGGGTCGCAGCTGCCAGGAAAAGCAATTACAGCCCAGCTTGTTGCAGCCTGAGGTCATGTTGCAATAACACTTCAAAACTATTTTATACTTTTATCCCCTGAAAAGAGATTATTATGAAAGGGGATGAAGCGATGCGTATTCTGTTTGTCCGAATTATCGGACGCAACAAGTACGGTGGTGGTGAGCGCTGGGTGGTGAATGCCGCGTCAGCTTTGCAAGACCTCGGACATCAGGTCTTCGTGGCAGGGAAAAGCAATTCCTTGCTATTGCGTGAGGCCGGCAGCAGAGGCCTGCAAACCCTTTCCTTTAATATTTTCTGGCCCTTCAGGCTGTTTCAGGCCCTGTGGCTTGCCCGCTTTTTGCGCAAGGAGAAAATCGATGTGGTGGTTTGCTTCGGACGTGAACTAACGGTTGCCGGTTTGGCTGCCCGCTGGAGCGGGAATCCGTTGGTGATTCGAAGGGCAAGTTCACCTCCCTCCAAAAATGCCCGTAAAATAAAGCGCCGCGCACGATGGTTTGCCGATGGCATCATTACCAATACTGCTACCATAAAAGCGGTTTATGACCGCCTGGGATTTACGGAAAAGGATTACGTGAAAGTGATTTACAACGGGTTTACACCGGATGAACAGGCGCCTGCATTTGACTTTTCCCGGCAATTTCCTTCGAAAACCATTGTACTCAGCGTGGGAAGGCTGGTAAAGGAAAAAGGTTATTTCTACCTGATCGATGCCCTGCACGAATTGAAGGAGAAGAACCCAAAATTGTTGTGTTTCGTGATCGGCGATGGGAAGGACAAACAAAGCCTTCAGCACTATGCCCGAGAGAAAGGGGTGGGGCATATGATACATTTTGAAGGTTATGTGCATCAGCCCGCAGCCTATTATAAGGGTTGCGATCTTTTTGTTCATCCTTCCCTGTTCGAAGGTATGCCCAACGCACCTATGGAGGCCATGGCTTATGGGAAGCCGGTAATTATGACCCGTGTGGATGGGGCCGAAGAACTTAGCCAGGGCGGGAAATTCGCTGCACTGATTCCTCCGGCAGACCCGCAATCTATTGCCCAGGCCGTTCATCACGCCCTGCAAAACCCTGAACAAACGGAAACCATGGCCCGGGAAGCCAAAGTGTATGTGCTGGAAAAATTTGGTATGACTACCATGGCCAGGGCATTGGAGCAATACATGCTCGACCGCCTTGCGCAGAAAGAAAAGTAAAGCCACAAAAATTACAGATATGGTTGTTTCAGGATGGCTTATTAAATTCCCGTACTGGCTTTGCTGGCAGGTTCGCCGGGCTTTCGGCAAGCTTGATGAGGCAGTGTTTTACCTGGATTATGCCCACGACTATTTCATTATTGAACACCTGTTGCCTCACCTGGACTTTCCTTATCGCCTTGTTACGCGCAACCGGGAGTTGGCCCAAACCCTCCGCGCCAGGGGAATTGAAAGCGGGGTTTGGCCAGCCTTCCCTCGCAGGCTCATCATGACCCGGCATGCCTTTCATCGCTTCCCTATTAGGGCAATAAAAAAAGCCGGGCTTAAACATGGCCCCTGGTTCTTCAAAAAAATGATCCATTCCGGCAAGTTCAATGCTTTCGATCTTTTTGTTTTTATCTCGGAGGCTGAATTGAAACTGGCCGGAGAGGCCGGGGTAACAACAGGCGTAGTGGGTGGTTATTCCAGGCTCGACGCTTTTTCCAACCCCCGAATCATAGCCAAAAGCCAGGCAATACGTCAACAGCCCGGCTTTGATACTAAGAAAAAAACGCTGCTTTTCACCACCACCTGGGACGGTTCGGGCATGAGCGCCATCAACCGCTGGATTGACCAGCTGCATTTTCTTGCCAAAAAGTATAACATCCTGCTCAGCCTGCACCCTATGATGTCGGATGGAATGAAAGAGAAAGCCAAATCAATTTCGGGTACTTTTCTTGCCGGCCCAGAAGAATTGCCAGCCCAAATGCTGGCAGCCGATATGCTGGTGGGCGATACCAGCTCTGCCCTGGCCGAGTTCTGTGCCCTCGACAAACCTATTATCACTTTCAGGGTTGACAAGGGACAGCGTCTCACCCCCGAAATCAGAACCATGATTGCCGATATCTCCCTTCAAATCGAAAACATGGATGAACTTCCAGTGGCGGTGGGTAAATATGAAATGGACGCCAGCCTGAAACAGGCTCAAAGGAAGCATTGGACCAAGGTATTCTTTGATGACGTGAACGTTTCTCACGGACAAAAAGCCGCCACCGTGCTGAACGATTGGGTAAGAGATAACACGTAGTTAAAACGTAGTTGACACGTAGTTAAGTCGTTTTTTTACGTCTAAAATACGGGTTAACTTTGTTTATAACATGGTCTTGGTTGTGGAATGAGTGCTTGAGAAGTTAAGTGTCAGGTAATGGCCATAGTACCGGCTGTTTTTCTCCACCATAATAAAGCAGAATTTTTGAAAAGAAATGGAATTGGGAAAACCCAGATAATCCCTCAACTGTTTTGCTGCTAAAATAATATTATTGTTTTTTCCCGTATCCAATGATTACATCATCAGTGACTTGCCTGATACCCCTTTTTTTGTGAGAAAGAGAAAATACCAACAAAATCAAGCTTTCAGGGCTTGCCCATTTCTTTTATTTGCCTATTTTTGGTTTTTAATCATATTTTATCCGGCAACCTGTTTTCTTCCCTGTTAATTGCAAAAAAATAATGACTGAACTCAAAGACCTTGAAAAGACCCTGTGGGCCACAGCAGATAAGCTCAGAAACAACATGGACGCTGCCGAGTACAAGCATGTGGTATTGGGGCTGATCTTCCTGAAATACATCTCTGATTCTTTTGAGGACCTTTATAATAAGCTAAAGGCAGACCCTCTGTCGAACCCTGAGGACAAGGACGAATACCTGGCCGAGAACGTGTTTTATGTACCGCCGGTGGCCCGCTGGGCCTATTTGCAGCATGAGAGGGCCAAGCTGCCTTCCATAGGCAAAGACCTCGACGATGCCATGGAGGCCATCGAAAAGGAGAACCCCAACCTGAAAGGGGTGCTCCCCAAGGATTATGCCCGGCCTGCCCTGGACAAGAAGCGCCTGGGTGAGTTATTGGACCTGATCGGCAATGTGGGTTTTAAGCAGAAGGGGCATTCGAGCAAGGACCTGCTTGGACAGGTGTATGAATACTTCCTGGGCATGTTTGCCGATGCCGAGGGCAAGCGAGGGGGGCAGTTCTATACTCCCCAGAGCATTGTGAAGCTCCTGGCTGAGATGCTTGAACCCTATCAGGGCCGGATTTATGATGGCTGCTGTGGCAGCGGGGGCATGTTTGTGCAGAGTGAGAAGTTTTTGAAAGCACACGGTGGAAGAATTGGCGACATTGCTGTGTATGGACAGGAGAGCAACCCCACCACCTTCAAGCTGTGCAAGATGAACCTGGCCATCCGGGGCATTGATGCCAAGATAGAGCTGGGCGATACCTTCCATGCCGATAAGCACAAGGACCTGAAAGTGGATTACATACTGGCCAACCCTCCGTTTAACATCTCAGATTGGGGCGGTGAGAGTTTGCAGGAAAGTCACCTGTGGAAATATGGGGTGCCCCCTGCCGGCAATGCAAACTATGCCTGGTTGCAGTTATTCCTAAACAAGCTGGGGCCATCGGGCACGGCCGGCATTGTGCTGGCCAATGGCTCCATGACCACCACCACCAGCTCGGAAGGCGAGATCAGGAAAGCCATGATCAGGGATGGCGTGGTGGATTGCATGGTGGCTCTGCCCACCCAATTGTTCTTTAACACCCAGATACCTGCCTGCCTGTGGTTTTTGGCCAGGAACAGGAAAAACCATAAATTCAGGGACCGTAGCGGGGAAATACTGTTTATTGATGCCCGGAAGCTGGGCACCATGATCAACCGGAAAAACAAAGTGCTGACCGATGAGGACATTGCCCGGATAGCCGATGCCTACCACACCTGGAGAAACCAGGATGGCCAGTATGAAGACATTGCTGGTTTCAGCAAGTCGGCCACCCTGGCAGAGGTAGAGGCCAACAACTATGTGCTGACCCCTGGGCGCTATGTGGGCACCGAAGATGTGGAAGATGATGGGATACCCTTTGAGGAGAAGGTTGCTGCCATTACTGATAGCCTTAGGGAGCAGTTTGATAAATCGATTGAGTTACAGAACAGGATTAAAGAAAATTTACAGAGAATTGGTATTGATTTATAATATTTTATCATTTTGGTTTACATTACCATATTTTTTATTAAATTTGTAAACCAACCCCAAAGTCATGAAAGCCATATTTTCAAAAAGGATTAAATCCGCCAGAATCACTGCCAATCTCTCCCTTAGGGAATTATCGGAGAGAATGAACGCTATTGTCAGCCATAATGCCATAAAAAAATATGAAGATGGTCTGATGACTCCAGACAGTAGGGTGCTAATAAACCTGGCAAAAGCCCTGAATGTAAAACCAGATTATTTTTTCCGACCATTTACTGTTGATATCGGGAATGTGGAGTTCAGAAAAAAAAGCAGACTTCCTAAAAAATCGCTTTCCTCTATCAGGGAAACCGTTACCAACGCCATTGAGCGCTATGTAGAGCTTGAACAATTTCTTAATGTATCAGCGGATTTTCATAACCCCATTAAGGATAATTTGATCAGAAACGGGGAAGATGTGGAAAACGCGGTATTGCACCTTTTGAATGAATGGAAAGCGGGCCTCAACGCCCTTCCAAATGTAATTGAACTTCTTGAAGACAAAGAAATTAAGGTAATAGAAATTGAAGACAGGGATGAATTTGACGGCTTATCAGGCTGGGCAAATGACAGCATCCCGGTAATTGTAGTAAACAAGAGTTTCCCAATCGAACGTAAGCGGCTAACCGTGCTTCATGAGCTTGCCCATTTGTTGCTTTCTTTTCATCCTGATCTGGATCAAAAAACCAAAGAAAGGCTATGCTATCGTTTTGCTGGTGCTGTACTTATACCAAAAGAAACTTTTTTTGAGGAGATGGGCGAAAACCGGAGCAGGATCAGCCTGCCTGAGCTAATTGCCATTAAAGAAACCTATGGGATTTCTATACAGGCCATTATGGCCAGGGCCCGCGACCTTGGAGTTATCAGTGAAGAAAGATTCATCCATTTTAGAAAATGGATGAACTTTTCTGAGGAAAGAAGAAAAGAACTTGGTATGGGAGAATACATTGGTCGAGAGTATTCATCACGGTTCAAGCAATTGCTTTATCGCGCCGCATCTGAAGAAATCATATCAATGAGCAAAGCAGCCAATCTTGCAAATATAAAATTAGCTGAGTTTAGAGACGAATTGGTTGCCATATGAAGGTGGTTGTAAACGATGCCAACATATTGATTGATTTAATTAAGCTGGAGTTGCTTCACCAGTTTTTTGCATTGGAGTGTTCGTTTTACACAACCGACCTTATTCTGGTAGAGCTTTATGATGAACAAAAGAAGCAATTAGATATCTTCATTGAAAATGAAAGGATGAACGTATTGGGGTTTGAAGCAGAAGATGTTTCCCGGATTGTTGATATTCAGGCAGAAAAGCCCCAGCTGTCTGAACAAGATTGTTCTGCTTTCATATGTGCACTAAAAGTGGAAGGAGAGCTATTAACATCTGATAATACCCTGAGAAGGTTTGCTGTTTCCCAAAACATGATTGTAAGGGGGCACTTATGGGTGTTTGATCAAATGGTTGAACAGGGCATCATTTCAGGCACCCTTGCTACAGACAAGTTAAAAATGCTCATTGAAGTAGTCAATCCCAGGCTTGGGCTGCCCCAAAAGGAATGTGAAACACGCCTGCAAGCCTGGGGTTTGGCAAAGTGACGGCAAAGTAAAATAAGGGAACTCTTATTTTACCTTTAGGACAAAAAGTAAAATAAATCGACCGGCCAAAGCCGAAACCGGGTCTTTGTTTTTAATCAATAACTGAATCTGTTTCAAAAATGAGCGAGTGGAAGGAATATAAATTAGGAGACATAATTAATGTCAAACATGGATTCGCTTTTAAAGGTGAGTTCTTTTCAGATGTCCCTACCGAAAACATTTTGCTTACACCAGGGAATTTTAGAATAGGAGGAGGGTTTAAGTCGGACAAGTTTAAATTCTACAAAGGTGAGGTCCCAAGAGATTATATCTTGCAGGAAGGTGATGTCATTCTTTCTATGACGGACCTTAGTAAGGATGGCGACACCTTGGGATATTCGGCAAAAATTCCCGCACATAGAGATCAGAAATTCTTACATAAT